>NZ_LGIA01000171.1 GCF_001270965.1 Sunxiuqinia dokdonensis
GGTCCATCATGCGGGCGACCACTTTATTTTCGTCACGCGGCAAATAGCCTAACTTGGCTTCGCCCTGGAAGAAAGTTATTACCATAAAATAAAAATGAAGGTTTTTTATGAGATTTAGAATCACATTCAACCGTACCGGAAAACAGCGCATGCTTCCCATCGATTACCAGTATTTTTTGAGCGCATGGATTTACAAGGTGATTGGCCAGGCCGACCGGGAGTTTTCCAGCTTTCTGCATACCGAAGGTTATTCCTCCGGATACAAACATTTTAAACTGTTTTGCTATTCGCCCCTAAACTTTGGGCGGCCCCGGTTATGGAAAGAAAAGGCGTTATTCGAAATCCAGGCCGACCAGCTTTTTCTGCACGTTTCCTTTCGCATGCACGAAGCCGCCGAGAAATTCATCATTGGCCTGTTCAACCGGCAGCAACTCTATCTTGGAGACCGGTTTAACGGGCTTGACCTCGAAGTGACCCAGGTGGAGCGCCTGCCTGAGCTCGCCCTGATGGAAACAACCAACTATAAAGCCTGGTCGCCGGTGGTGGTAAGCTACAAAGAAGAGAACCGGCACACCTATGCCCAGTATATGCCGCCCGGTGCGGACGGCTACGAAGCCTTTCTGAAAGAAAACCTTCTCAGTAAATACCAATCCATTCCGAATGTGGAGCCACTGCCCGAAAATTTCGCTTTCAGCCTACAGGTGCATGGTGTTCCAAAATCGAAGCTGATTACCATCAAGCCAGGTACGCCGCAGCAAAGCAAGGTGCGGGGTTTTGTGTATGACTTTACGCTCACTTGCCCGGTCAAACTGCACCAGCTTTTGCTCGACTGCGGAATTGGGGAGAAAAACTCGATGGGTTTCGGCTGGGTAGAGCCGGGGGATTGAAGAGATTGAGGAAACAAAGCTTCGTCAGCGGTTAAAAGCGCCGATGGGCATAACAAGATTAAGTGGCATTAAAATAAATAGTAGAATCGACAAGATCTAAAACATGCAAGAAATCGAACCACTGACCTACGGGAGGTACTACCACATTTATAGTCATGGGGTTGGCAACCGCGATTTATTCCGTGAAACCGACAATTATGACTACTTTCTTGACTTATACGATAAGCATATCAGTCCGATTGCCGAGACATATGCCTGGGTGCTGATGAAGAACCATTTTCATTTGTTGGTGAGGATCAGAAACGTTGATGAATGTTTAAACCTGACAGGTTTCGAAAACCTGTCAGGTTTAAAACCGCTGCACCAACATTTTTCCAACTTATTTAACGCCTATACAAAAGCTTTCAACAAATACTACGAAACCCGAGGCAGCCTATTCGAACGCCCTTTCAAACGTAAGCGAATTCACCATAAAGCCTATTTTAAAAGTATCGTCCTCTATATTCACAACAACCCTGTCCACCCTGTCAAATAATTTCAAATTTTCAGCATGAAACAGTTCTATTACATATACGTGTTGCGAAGCCTGAAGGACGAGAAAAACTATACAGGCTATACAAAAAATTTAAAATTAAGATTTGAACAGCATACCAATGGTGAAGTAGAATCGACCAGAAACAGACGGCCGCTGGTTCTAATTTATTTTGAAGGTTGTTTGAATCAACAGGATGCCATGCACCGGGAAAAGTATTTGAAAACCCACTACGGGATAATGTATTTGAAAAACAGATTAAAACAATGGAGCAATGAAGGTTCAAATCTTATTTGACAGGGTCCACCATGGATTTTGCAGTCACCCGCTGGAATACCCTTGGAGCTCGTATCTGACCTGCATTTCGTTAAAACCGACAAAATTAAAAAGAGACACCGTAATGGGATGGTTTGACAATGAGGCGAATTTTAAAAACAAGCACAACGATAAAGTAGACCTAAAAAAAATTGAAAGATGGTTAGAACTATAGTTAATCCGGAAAAGAGATTACCAGTCGCACCCTACGGGAATTTATAAATTTTTAATCGCAACCGATATGAGTATTAAATTTAAAGTAATTGAACGCGGCGAACCCGGAGTCGTTGGCGGAGGCACCAAGAAGTATTATGCAACAGCCGTATCATCGGGAGAAATGTCGCTCGAAGAGGCCACTGCTGCAATCGAGGAGTCAAGCACCGTAAGTGGAGCCGATATCCGTGCGGTACTTTACGCGCTGGTTTCCCTGATGTCCAAATCGCTGGCCAAGGGGGAAATTGTTCGACTGGGCGACTTGGGAAGCTTGCGGATGAGCGTCAGCAGCAAGGCCGAAGCCGCTGCTGATGATGTCGCATCATCCAGCATTACCGGGGTAAAAACAATCTTTACCCCCGGCCCCAGGCTGAAAGATGCCATGAAGCTGATGAAGTACGAAAAAGTCTCTTAATAACAGGCTTCAAACGATTCACTAAAAGCCGGTTGATCCTTTGACTGGAATTAACCGGCTTGATGCCCAAAAATCATAAGCGTCAAATGCAAAAATGATGCTTATGATTTTAAAAATGATAAGCATGAAATTGGAAAACCATAAGCATGAAATTTGGATCTAGTCCTGAAGGGTCTTTAATAGCTATCAGGATTGGGGAATAACGCGGTTTGGAAAAAGGGGAAAAAATTGAAACGAAATATGAAGATTGAAAAATTTTACAAATCAACTACAGGCTTTGCACCGTACCAATATCAATTAAAGGTGGCGGAGCTATTACTAAGTGGGGAAAATGTGATACTTACCGTCCCTACGGGTGCAGGAAAAACATGGGCTTCGGTTATTCCATTCCTGTACGCTCAGCAAACAGGTAAATTAGAGTTTCCTCAAAAGATGATTTATAGTCTCCCTCTTCGGACACTTACCAATTCCATCTATTCCGATGTTACCAAAGTTCTAAAAGAGAATGAAGCATTTGAAGGTGCAGCATCTATTCACACAGGCGAATACAAAAATGACCAACACTTTGAAAACGATATTATCTTTTCAACCATTGATCAATCGCTGAGTAATTTTTTGTGCTTCCCGCTTTCTCTATCGAAACGACAAGCAAATGTTAACGCTGGTGCTATGGTTGGAAGTTATTTAGTATTTGATGAGTTCCATTTACTTGACCCCAAATTGTCAATGGCAACTACAATTGGGATGTTGAAGACCCTGAAAAACCTGTGTCGGTTTTGCATCATGACTGCCACATTGAGCGAGGAATATATAAACAATTTGAAAGAAGCTGTTAATGCAGAGGTTGTTTCAATCAATGATTTTCCAGATGATGCGGCAATAGTTAATTCGTTAAAAGTTCCTGAAGGACGCAAAGCAAAGAAGACTGTAGTTGTAAAAGATGAAACGATTAATGCCCAAACGATATTAAAACGGCACATGAAGAAAACTATTGTCATTTGCAACCGCGTTGAAAAAGCACAGCAGCTTTATAACGATTTAATTTCTCTGACAGGGTTCGAAACCCTGTCAGGGATAAACCACAAAAATATCATCTGCCTCCATTCCCGTTTTTTTGATGAAGATCGAAAAAAGAAAGAAGAAGATTTAAAACAGCTTTTTGGAAATAAAAACGGAGAAAGTGCCATTCTGATTTCAACGCAAGTGATTGAAGCCGGAATGGATATTTCGTGCGACACGATGCATGTTGAAATTTCGCCAATCAACTCCTTTTTACAACGTGCAGGGCGCTGCGCTCGTTGGGAAGGCGAATATGGAGAAATCTTTGTGTATGATATTCTGGAATTGGAGGAACACGAGAAGCTTGAAATTGAAACGGCCAATGAGGAGGAAGAAAAACAAAAGAAAGCAATCAATAATAAATACTTGCCTTACGATAAGAAGCTTTGTGAGAAAACGTATGCAAAACTAAAAGACGTTTCATCACTCGACAAAGATATTTCACAACAGTTGGTTGATGAAATCCTGACAAATCAGGAATTGGCAGATTTCACACTCATTAAACAGGGAAACTTTAACCGTTCCAAAATGCAACAGTCTTGGGAGACCTGTGAAAAGAACATGTATTCCCAGACAATACGCGACATTCAGAGCATTGAGATTGCAATTATTGATACTGCAAGGGAGACGCGAGATGCATTTATGCCATATAAATTCCAAACGATCGGACTGTACAAATGGTCGTTTATTAAATGGTCTAAAGAGATTCTCGAACAAAACGAAGATGTAATTTTCAAAGCTGAAAGCAACAAAGACTCACAGTTTATTGACTGGGATACTTTAGACAAAGAGGGCTTTACCTTAAAACCAATCAATGATCCGTATTTGCTCAAAAATTGCTACGATACCGTTTTTGTCGATAAATCCGTATTCAGATATACATCAGGGGCTGGTCTCGAAATGGGCGCAGGAAACACGTGTTCGCCGCTCAAGCCTTATGAGAAAAAAGAAAAAGAAACGATCGAATACCGAAAAGACACCTTTTGGCAGCACAACAAGGCTATTATTGGTTGTTACGAGCAGGAATTTAAAACCAACCTTCAGTTTGCATTTAAGCAACTGGATAAATACTGGGGCGAAAGTATTGATTGGGACAAACTGATCAAAGCCATGATTTGCCTGCACGACTACGGAAAGCTTAATGCTGCTTGGCAGAAGCCAATGAGAGAACTGCAAATACTCAAAGGCAATTATGAACCCGATGAAGTTTTAGCTCACAGCGATTTTAACGAACTTACCGACAAAGAAATTGAAAAGCAAAGCGGAGCAAAGAATAAACCACCTCATGCAGGAGCAGGAGCATTTGCATTTATTGAAAGTGCAGAGGCAATAATTGACTCAACTGAATATGAAGATCTCGCCAATTCAGTTTCAACAGCAATATTAAAACATCATGGAGTTGAAACCGAAACATACGCGGATTTTGAAATCACACAAGTGCATTACAAAGAAATTGAACGGTTACTTGGGGAGATTGATATAAAAGCAACACTCCCACAAAAAGCACGAGGCGGAAGATTGACAGACTATGTACCTCAAAACAACGAAGAATGGGTAATTTATTTTCTACTCGTTCGGATACTTCGATTATGTGATCAGAAAGCGACAATGAATCTTGAAAAATATCTAAAAATATCAGACCATGTATTCCAAATTCAAAGTAAAAAAAGGAACCGGAACATATTCCGACACGATTGAAGCATTTGGATTAGCCAATTTGCTTAATGAAATCCAGAACAGAGTCGAGCTTAATCGTCCTAAGTTGTGGATTGAGGATAAAGGTTTGTATTATGAACTCACCTCAAGACCTGAAATTCAACTTGAACAAATTCGAAAACTTAGCTACTTCCCATTATTTCAATATGTAGTTCGAGATACGTCAGAAACTTTTGATGAAGACTATTTCGATTATCCGAAGCAACGTGATTTGAAAAAAGAACGACAAGAACTCACTCAAAAAGCTTATAAAGAGTTTACAGGCAAAGACAAGTCAGGCCAATTAAAACTAAAACTCAGAGAGATTGAACGCATCTATTCCGAAGAGAAATTTATATCACCACAATTGGATGTTTATAGTCAAGCATCAACCAACAATAATTTTGAAGTTTTCAAAAAGCTATATAACAACTTTTATTTAAACAAAGTTTCATTCCCTATATTGATTAAATATATTTTTGATTTTTATTCAGATAATCCAGTTGTTCTAAACTCTAAAAACTTACAGTTTTTTAATGATAAGGTTACGGCATTGCAAATTTATAACCCAAATTCGGGTAAAGGACAAAACAGACCAAAAGCATCTGGTTCTGGAGCTAAAGGAATAGATTCAACATGGATAAGCGAAACAATGAAGATATCAGGAGCTTTAACCAACATGCTATGTCAACTAGTTAAGGTTGGTAGTAGTTATGATATGAAAGTTGTTGTGCCCGACTTCAAGAAAGCTGAATACAATTTACAGAGACAAATTGTACTGTCATTCAAAAAAAATATAAAAGGAAATACTCCTTTGAAAGTTGATATTCTGAACCTTTTAATCGTCAACAAACAACTCTTAGAAAATACCGAGGAATACAAAGGCTTTAAAGCAAAAAATATCTTAACAGGACTTCATTCAACCTATCAAAAGGATTTGGGACAAAATAAGGCAGTTGTGAATATTGCCGAACTCCTAACTCCCGATTTTATTGAATTCGACACTGAAGATGAAGCAAAAGATTGGGTGGAATTTTTTATAGAGCAGATCAATATTATTGGGAGCATTGAAGAATTAGGTGATGCAACACAGGGCTTGATTGCTTATCGAACATTCTTAACCAGCTCACATTTTCAAAGCTGGACTAAATTCATTTTCTGGTATGCAGGGCACATCATGTCAAATTTTTCAAGAAATAAATACGCATTGCCATTTAAAGTAACATCATTAAATAAATTCTTTAAAAATATGAATATGAATGAATTTAAAATCTCTGAGATCATCTCCAATGAGGGATTTCAGAAAGTGGCTTATGCCATTCGCAAAAGTACGGTAACCTTGCAGTACACACCAAAAGACCAACGTAAGTTTGAAATCCGATATGGATTAGCTCAAACTTTGCAAAACAAATCAAAATCAGCAGCTGATTTAGCAGGATTCATTGGTGAATTTATTGCCACTTTTAATGCAGAAACAGCGCGTTATGCTGAAAAAAACGGCACAGTCTTAAGAGCAAATATTCGCGAGAATGAATTAAGTATGTTTTATGGACTTCTTGATAAATATCCATCTAAAGTTGTCGGGGCCTTGCTCGCATCATATGGCTTTGCCTTGACCGAAAAAGAAGCAAATAAGGTTGGGGCTGAAGAACAGATTGTAAATGAAGCATCAATAGAACAATAATAACCAATAAAATAAAAATATCATGACAAAACAAATTGCATCTATCTCAATCAGTGGTGAAATCACCCTGAACATGCACTCTTTAAATAACGAAGGAGGCGAAGGAAACCAAATTATGACCCGCCAATTAACTATCGTTGACAAAGATGGTCAGGAACATACCGTTAACGGCATCAGTGGTGACATGTTTAAGCATATACATGCAGGGCATTTGGTTAACCATTGTATCGATAACGGAATTGAACTAAGCCAATATTCAAGAGCATTAAATCCCAACCGAATTTCATCGGCTGAATTACTGAGCTACATTACGGAAAGTAAAAAGAAAAATGAAAAAGCAGGTGTAGTAATTGATGCACTTATCAACTCTTGCACGGTCTGTGATACGCATGGAATATTAATCACCGATAAAATTGGGGACAATAAAGATAGTTCAAATACACCACGCAAATCAGTAATTGAATTTGGCTGGACAATTGGCATTCCAGGAAAGAACAACAGCGAGACCTATTTGCATACAAAGGTGGTTCATAGTTCTACCGGAGTGAAAGGTGAAAGTTCAAACGAAGGTCAAAATATTTTTCACCGTCCAGCCAATCATGGAGCTTATGCTTTCGTTTGCAATATCGACACCTACCGAATTGGATTCAATGACATTGACAGGATTTATTCAATTGATGACGACAAACGCCAAGCACGGTACAAGGCAATTTTGCAGTCTTTATTGAGTTCCTTTTTGAATCCACGAGGTGCAATGACCAGTAGTCAGAAGCCTCACATTACTGATTTCAGGGGGGTTGTAACTTATTCCGAAAAATTGATTCCTGCCCCAACTGTTAGCTCAATAAATCCTGAATACGTTCAAGAAATTGGAATGATCACCTCGAATTTAAATGAAATTGAGAATGGGGCAATCACGGCTATCGAATTCAATGGATTAGGCGAACTCTCGGGAATTATCAAAGACCTAATAGCAGAACAACCTTATAAACTAAGCTGAAGATGAAGTTTTCTGTCATTTATCAGCCAACAAACTTGTTCTCATTGAAAGAAAGCAACTCGACCAATTCGGGCGCAAAATCTTTACTGATCCCTTCGCCTTATTCTATTAAGATGGCATTGTTCAATCAGGCAATAACCATTGATGGAAAAGACATTTTCGAGGAAAAGAAAAGTAAAGAGTTTGCTTTTATTAAAGATGCTATAATTGAATATCGGGTTTTAGGCAGCTTCTGTCTGAACAACTGCTTTGTGACCATTCAATCGCTGAGAGATGGAAAATATCGTGGGAAGCCTTCTTTCCGTGAATACATATACCTTTCAGACAATATTGAAATCATATTCGATGTAAAAAGCGAAGAAGCTAAGCAGTACCTACAGAAATACCTGCACCGGATAAATTTTTTTGGAAAACGAGGTTGCTTTTTTCAATTCGTTGGCTACCGGGACAATCCCGGCGAACCAAATGTAAAAGAATTCGATGCATCTGATTTTTCTTCGGGTCTGCTACAAGAATTCGATGACATTTCACCCAATGCACAGTTTAAAAATGTAGATAATTTCGATAAATCTGGAGCTAAACGAGACAAACACATCTTTGTAATTCCCGTTAGGAAAATGAATTCATCAAAATCGTACACTCATTTTCGGTGTATTTAACCACCAATCCTGACAGGTCTCCAAAACCCTGTCAGGATTAAACACTTAACAGCTATGGACGACAACGAGGATTTTGATCCCTTTAAAGGCAAAAGCAAAGAAGAACGGCGCGAGCTGGAAGAGTTTGCCCGACGTTACTTCAGCATCCGGGCCGAAATGGACAAGCTGGAAGAAGAGTCAAAGGTTTATTATGCCCAGCGTGGACGTTTTATAGACCGATTGCCAAGGGAAGTCCGGGCTGTTTCCATTGATTTTTATCCCAAATACCGTCCCGTATTTCCGGGCGTTAACAGCGACTTGGAAGACGTAGCCCTCCTCCTGTTCGACGACGTGACTAATCTTTGCGACCATTATATTGACGAGAAGCCGGGGTACTACCGCAAACTGTACGAAGCCAGCTTCGAACTAAGAACAGGTCTTGACTATTTTAAAGACAGGACCAATATTCCCAGGTACAAAGAAATCATGCAGGTGGTAAGCAGAAACTTTGAACGGGAGTATGTGGAAGGTTTTTATTTCGAATGTTACCGGAAACACCTGCACCTGCTCCTGAAAAGGCTTTCTACCGAATTTACTCCTCAAATCTATGAACTTCCGGGGCTGGGCCTCAGAGAATTGGATGGACTTTTGTACATCGCTATGCTTGATATTTTCGATATCATCTGCAACGCCGAGCCACCTCAATCCCATCAATCTGGTTCAATCCCATCAATCTAACACCAATCCTTATCAATCATGAAACGCTACATCGAACAACTGATTGAAGACCTCGAACAGGTCGCCAAAAATCCGCCATCGCCGGTTTACATCAACACGCCACCGCATCTGGACAATCAGCCGGAAACAGCCGAGCTGGCACTAGTGCCTTTTAAGCCCATTTCGGAATGGACAAGTATTCCACAGGAAGCTTTCCCGCAAATAACCGACTTGGAAGGCGACCAGTGGGGAAGGGTGAACGAAGCCATTTTTAAGGTTTTCGATTCACTGAGGTTAACACTGGTTGATGCCCCACAGGAAATACCGCCTGAAATTTTGTACGAAGTGCTGACTACCAACTGGGACCATCCGGTACAGTATCTTCCCTCTTCCGGAATGGATCTGGAGCTTTGCACCGGCAACCCGCAAACCTGTCCTTACGGCGACTATTGCGATTGCGGAGAGGAATTCGATGAATACGAACTCCCCGAAAAGTTTGCTGCCTGTATCAACCCAATCGCTCAATCGATCGATGCCAGCTTGATTTGCTACCTCAATCCCGAAACATTGGAAATGGAACAGATTCCAAAATTGTTGATGGATGACCCCCGCGAATATCAACTGATAACCGGTTTTGGTTTGGAAGATGAAGAAATGAAACATGAGCAGTGGGAGGAATGCTATGTTTTCGAACCGCTCGACTCAAGCGAATCATTTAAAATAATGGAACGTTTTGCCGAAAGCCTGGACGATGAAATTTTACAGGAAGAACTCTTTTATGTGCTGAACCACCGGAAACCCTTTGCAAATTTTAAGGCTGTAATCGACAACTCAGAACATCGAGAAAACTGGTTCTACTTTAAAATGAACTGGCTGGAGGATCATGTAAAATCGATCATTTATTCTGAAATTCATAAAATACCCGGAGATTCTGACGATGATGAATTACCTTTTTGAGATTGAGGGAAGATCGAAAACGAAGATTGACAAGAAAACACTCATTCAATCTTCCATCAATCGAAATCAATCCCCTCAATTTCATTCAATCTAAAATCAATCTAAAATTCAATCCATGCACCACTACATTACCCAACTTATTGAAGATCTGCATGAAATTGCACAAAAGGCAAGTCCATCAGGAAAAGCCGAAGAAGAAACGGTTAGCGACGACGAAGCATTTCTCAAACACATTGAAGATGTTGAAAATTACCTGCATGGCGAGCAACTGCCAATTTCAGAAATTACAGGAATCTTGCCTGAACAACTGCCACCTCCCGAAAAGCTCAACGAAAGCCAAAAGGAACAATTATCGATTGAATTGGAGAACTTTCTGGCACATTTTCATTTTTCGCTCGATTTTCCCCAAAACTACCCCAAGCATTTGCGCTATCCGTTTATAAGAGAATTCTGGTCTGAAAAACATACACCGATGCAGTTCGGCACCAGTCACATTGAATTTTGCGAATACGACAAAGCCAACTGCCCCTTCCCCGGTTACTGCACTTCTTGCGACGAATTTGAAATTGAAGACAAAGACCTTGACATGGACAAATTCAAAGGTTTGGATGAAAACGAACTACCCTATTAGCAAACATTCAATCCCATCAATCCCATTCAATCTTTCATCAATCCCCTCAATCCATGCAAACCACCGGCACCCATTTCAACTACTACCTCATCTGTCACCGCAAGCTGTGGCTGTTTGCCAATGGCATCAATATGGAATCGACCTCCGATTTAGTTTACGAAGGAAAGTTGTTGCACGAAACCTCTTACCCGCGCCGCAGCGAGAAGTACGAGGAAATCGCGATCGACGGCATCAAGGTCGATTATTACGATCCGAAGAACAAGGTGGTGCACGAGATCAAGAAATCGGACAAGCACGAGGAAGCCCATGAGTGGCAGGTGAAATTTTACCTGTATGTGTTGGAACAAAACGGCATTGTTGGCGCCACAGGCCTGCTGGAATATCCGCGCCTGCACAAAACCACCGAAGTATTGCTCACCACCCCCGACCGTGAAGCGATTGGTGAGATGCTGGTTGAAATTGAGAAAATTATCAATCGGGAGCATTGCCCGGAGCGCATCCCGAAAGCGAAATGTAAAAATTGCAGCTATTTCGATTTCTGCTATGCCGAAGAAGTCTGAAAAATGTCTGAACTATGATTTATTTGATTAAGAGAATACTATGATTGAAAAATATAAATACCAGGATTTGACGCATCGGATTATTGGTGCGGCGATGGAAGTGCACCGTTATCTGGGAAATGGATTTCAGGAAGTAGTTTATCAAAGAGCGTTGGCCATTGAATTGGAATTAAAGGGTGTTTATTTTGAAAGAGAAAAAGAAATGCCACTGACATACAAAGGCCATGACATTGGCACCCGGCGGGTTGATTTTTTCATTGAAAGTAAAATTATGCTGGAAATAAAAGCTGTTGTAAAGCTGGAGGATGTCCACCTGGCGCAGGCAATCAACTACCTGGAAGCCTACGGTCTTGAGATTGGTTTATTAATCAACTTTGGAAATTCGTCTCTTCAGTTTAAACGGGTAATGAAACCAAACAAAAAAATTATCTGAACTATGATTAAAATGATTTCAGGAAAACTATGATTGAATTCATTGAAAAATCATAGTCAGTCATTTAATCATTAAAATCTTAGTTCGAGACTAAATTCAAGACTGTATCATGAAAAAAACCTACTACCTATTCAACCCCGGACAACTGCAACGCCGCGACAACACGTTGAAATTTACGCCTTACGACGAGGAAGGCAACGAACAGAAGCCCCGTTTCCTACCCGTTGAGAATGTGGCCGAGCTATACTGTTTTGGGAACCTCGATGCCAATTCGGCCTTGTATAATTTTCTGGGCCAGCAACAAATTCCGATTCATTTTTTCGATTACTACGAGAATTATACCGGTTCCTTCATGCCTCGTGAGGCACTGCTTTCGGGTAAAATGCTGATTGCTCAGGTCAAGCTTCAGCAAAACAAAAAGAAACGGATTGATTTGGCGCAGCGAATTCTGGACGGTGCCAGTTTCAACATGATCAAAAATCTGAAGTATTACAACAGCCGGGGAAAAGACCTGGAACCCATCATTCAGCTGATCGACGCTCTGTCGGCCAAGATCCCCCAGACAAAAGCCATTGATGAGCTGATGGGCATTGAGGGAAACATCCGGAAAAATTATTACGAAGCCTTCGAGCTGATTATTAACGATTTCAGCATGAGTGGGCGTAATTACCGGCCACCGCAAAACGAGGTAAACGCGCTGATCTCCTTCGGCAACATGATGTGTTACAGCCAATGCATCAAGGCGATTCATCAAACCCAGCTCAACCCCACGGTAAGTTTTTTGCACGAACCGGGCGACCGTCGCTTTTCGTTGTCGCTCGACTTGGCAGAGGTTTTTAAACCCCTACTGGTGGACCGGGTAATTTTTAAGGTGATGAATAAGAAAATGATCCAGCCCTATCATTTCGAAGAACAACTCAACCGGGTTACCCTGAAGCCAAACGGGAAGAAAGCATTTGTACAGGCATTCGAAGACCGTCTCGAAGAAACCATTAAACACCGGACTTTAAACCGCTCGGTGAGCTATAAGCACCTGATCAAACTGGAGTGCTATAAACTGCAAAAACATTTGCTGGAGATTGAGGAGTACAAACCTTTTAAAATGTGGTGGTAATGTACGTCATAGCTGTATACGATGTTAATAAACGCCGGGTGGCCAAAATGCTGAAGCTTTGCCGCCGCTACTTGAACTGGATCCAGAATTCGGTTTTTGAAGGAGAGATTTCGGAAGCAAAACTACTGGAATTCAAGCATGAAGCCATGCTGCTGATGGATGAGGAAACCGATAGTTTAATTATCTTTAAAACCCGCCAGGAGAAATGGCTGGATAAAGAAGTTGTTGGCCATGAGCGCCAAAACCTGGACACTTTTCTGTAGAAAAAGTTGTCGATGGCTTTCCTGAGTAGGCTTTTTCCCATAGAACAGGAAAAAAATGAAGAAAGCCACGTTCTTTGACATACTGAAAATAAGCGATTTATATATACTTGTCGATCCCCCGGGAAAAATACCTTCTGGGGGATCGACAATCTTTTCATTAAAAAATCCGATATTTGAAAAAGTTAATCTATTGAATATGAATTTATTTTTTTGAGTCGTCGAACGGCCACCAATCGCACCATACTGGAATTGAAATATTCAAATATTGTTTTGGATTATAACACTTCGCAATTTCCACCAATCGCACCATACTGGAATTGAAATGTGCTTTGCCCTTATTGGCTCCGGCTGTAATTCGCCACCAATCGCACCATACTGGAATTGAAATTTCTGTCTTAATTCTTCGATGCTTTTCGGCTCTGCTCCACCAATCGCACCATACTGGAATTGAAATGTGAACTGAAGCAGGAAGATTTTCAACAGTTAAACCACCAATCGCACCATACTGGAATTGAAATAAATAAAAACCAGCTTTTTCATATTCTGTTTGATCTCCACCAATCGCACCATACTGGAATTGAAATATTGGAGGCAGGAAAGAAGCTTGCACGGGTTATCTCCCCACCAATCGCACCATACTGGAATTGAAATGGATGACTCGTTTATTGATGAAATGCGGGAACGCCTGCCACCAATCGCACCATACTGGAATTGAAATTTTTTATCCGGCGTGTAGCCTGTTGCGGGGTCTTTCCACCAATCGCACCATACTGGAATTGAAATATGTTCCTGAACTTGTCACGGGAGAACCTGACACCCACCAATCGCACCATACTGGAATTGAAATACAGCTTTCTCTAACTTTTCACGGATCGCGTCAATCCACCAATCGCACCATACTGGAATTGAAATGATGCAAATGTGAACGCGCCCTGATTGCGATTTCCTTCCACCAATCGCACCATACTGGAATTGAAATTTTGTATGGCCTGAAAAATTAAAAAAACAATGGTTCCACCAATCGCACCATACTGGAATTGAAATGTAGATACCCTGATCGACGGCGTAGGTCACAACTTTCCACCAATCGCACCATACTGGAATTGAAATCGAGTGGAGGCGGTGGGGGTCGAACCCACGTCCAAACCCACCAATCGCACCATACTGGAATTGAAATTCAACAGGCCAGACAGGTGGCAACTCGCGAACCTCCACCAATCGCACCATACTGGAATTGAAATCTAGACGGCCGGTTTTCGATTCAGCTTGTTAGCGCTCCACCAATCGCACCATACTGGAATTGAAATTTGGTTTTTTATTTACCAATAAAGCATCTTTCTTCCACCAATCGCACCATACTGGAATTGAAATCGAAAACAAGCTTACAGACGAAGAAATTTACGCTCCCACCAATCGCACCATACTGGAATTGAAATGCGGCATTGCTTCGACTGAAAAAGAGGCAACAGCTACCACCAATCGCACCATACTGGAATTGAAATTTATTACCCTGCTATGTTTGCAAGTGAGGATGCTGCCACCAATCGCACCATACTGGAATTGAAATAGTGCTGCAAGTGGTCGGGAGCTTCATGCAACAAACCACCAATCGCACCATACTGGAATTGAAATTTTGAACCATTTCGGATAAACCCCAACCACAAAATCCCACCAATCGCACCATACTGGAATTGAAATTACGTTTGCATTGATCAAGCTTTCGTAGTCATTTCCACCAATCGCACCATACTGGAATTGAAATTTGAAGCGATCCGTTCAATTTCTTCCGGTTTCAGGCCACCAATCGCACCATACTGGAATTGAAATGTAATCCCGGCAGTTGGCGAACCATGCGAATTCAACAACCACCAATCGCACCATACTGGAATTGAAATAAGCAAGGGTTTGATCTGGACATTGGTCTGATCAATCCACCAATCGCACCATACTGGAATTGAAATATCTTGCCAGCGGAAATTATTTTGCAGCCGCCGCAACCACCAATCGCACCATACTGGAATTGAAATAAATCAAAGCCACCATCAAAGTAAACCCATACTAAATCCACCAATCGCACCATACTGGAATTGAAATTTGTCATTGACGGCGCCTATGCCAACACCGCCGTCGCCACCAATCGCACCATACTGGAATTGAAATGAGTTATACAGGTCTGAAACCTCGCTTGATGTAAGCCACCAATCGCACCATACTGGAATTGAAATTTGTACAATCAAATGGGATTGACCGTTCTTCCCGGACCACCAATCGCACCATACTGGAATTGAAATTACTTGAATCCTATGTCAAAAGATGAACTGAATTCCACCAATCGCACCATACTGGAATTGAAATTTGAAAACAACAATATGCTGCGGGTGATGCGAACACCACCAATCGCACCATACTGGAATTGAAATGTCGTAGCATAATTGTGGGTTATGTTTGAGAATACACCCACCAATCGCACCATACTGGAATTGAAATCACGGATCTGGTCGGTGTTGCCATTGCGGGCCTGCCACCAATCGCACCATACTGGAATTGAAATGCAGATGAAATGAATTTAAAAATACAAATTTGTTTACCACCAATCGCACCATACTGGAATTGAAATAGCTATTCAGCGTGGGGAAAAGAAGTTTGAACTTAGACCACCAATCGCACCATACTGGAATTGAAATTGTTGAGGCGGAACAGATATGATCAGCTTCTTAATCCACCAATCGCACCATACTGGAATTGAAATCTACGGAGATTCGCTACCGGGATACGCTGGTTTACCACCAATCGCACCATACTGGAATTGAAATCGCGTAAGTTTCTGGGAAAGATCTTTGATAATTGCCACCAATCGCACCATACTGGAATTGAAATTCTGAACCTGATGCTCCTGCTGTTAAACCTCCGCAACCACCAATCGCACCATACTGGAATTGAAATATGATCAGATCATTAACAAACTTCACGGCCTGACCCCACCAATCGCACCATACTGGAATTGAAATTGGATTTCTTAAACTGGAGTGATTCACCTATTCCCAGCCACCAATCGCACCATACTGGAATTGAAATGGTTTTCAAAATAGGAAATAAGGTCTAAGAATTTCGCCACCAATCGCACCATACTGGAATTGAAATAAATTCCCTTGCGGGTGTATTTTGACCTCGACACCCCACCAATCGCACCATACTGGAATTGAAATCGAACGAAAAATGAGTATGAATATGGGCGATCTCGCCACCAATCGCACCATACTGGAATTGAAATATTTTGCGACCGCCTACCTGATGGAAGAAAGCGGGCCACCAATCGCACCATACTGGAATTGAAATGAGTAAACACGAAAACCCGAAACCCGAAACTCAAACCACCAATCGCACCATACTGGAATTGAAATAAAAGACATGTCAGACTTATTTTCAATCTCAATCAGCCACCAATCGCACCATACTGGAATTGAAATTGAAAATCCGACCGTAAAAATCGGACAGGGTGCGGTATCCACCAATCGCACCATACTGGAATTGAAATTGCTTTACCTTTGCTCAACAATATTCTGAAGTTGTCCACCAATCGCACCATACTGGAATTGAAATTTGTGATCCGGTTGCTTTTGAAATGTGGTTGTTTCCCACCAATCGCACCATACTGGAATTGAAATAACCTGGAACGAAGAAACCGCCAAAACGGAAGGCATGCCACCAATCGCACCATACTGGAATTGAAATGTGCTGTACCTGCATATAATTTTTTAACTCTAAATCCACCAATCGCACCATACTGGAATTGAAATATGTGAACAGGAACTTCAAAGCGAAAAGTACAGTAGGCCACCAATCGCACCATACTGGAATTGAAATGACGTATTTGGATGAGTACAGATGCAGGTGAAAGTCCACCAATCGCACCATACTGGAATTGAAATATACCAGTGAAGAAACTGAAAATTTCACGTTCAACCACCAATCGCACCATACTGGAATTGAAATTTGCTGCACACCAACATGTTTGATGAGCTGCAGGACCACCAATCGCACCATACTGGAATTGAAATTTATTAAAGGATAGAAGGATCATAATGCATGTTGCCACCAATCGCACCATACTGGAATTGAAATGTGGATCAATACCAGACTTCATTTGTCCTCTCTTGGCCACCAATCGCACCATACTGGAATTGAAATTGGTTAGCGGTTTTTAGCGTTAAGTAGTTTTTGAGCCACCAATCGCACCATACTGGAATTGAAATTCGACGAAAAGGCAAAACTTCTGGAGTTTAGGCGCCCCACCAATCGCACCATACTGGAATTGAAATTTCGAATGTCGCTGTCCGGATCATCAAAATGGAACACCACCAATCGCACCATACTGGAATTGAAATTACCGAGCAGTACGCCATAGGCAGCGCTGATGTCTTCCCACCAATCGCACCATACTGGAATTGAAATCGAAGACCTGACCCATGCCATTTATGGCCGTTGGCCACCAATCGCACCATACTGGAATTGAAATAAATAATTAACGCAAAAGAATTTCGTTCCCTGTACACCACCAATCGCACCATACTGGAATTGAAATACTGATATTACCCGGATTAATTAATGAAGGTTGAATCCACCAATCGCACCATACTGGAATTGAAATTGTTAATTCCCGTTTCGTTTTGAGATTTCCTTTTCCCACCAATCGCACCATACTGGAATTGAAATTGTATTTCAGCGGGAAGTTAAACCAGGTGGTTTGCCACCAATCGCACCATACTGGAATTGAAATACGAAACAACGGGCCGCAAAGCGGTGAACCGTGACCACCAATCGCACCATACTGGAATTGAAATGTGCTGGTGTACAGCAGCAACCTAAGCGCCGCCGACCACCAATCGCACCATACTGGAATTGAAATAAGGCATGATGGTTTACATTGAGGGTAAAATCAAACCACCAATCGCACCATACTGGAATTGAAATACATGATATTCAAGGTTGAAGGATTTAAGGGCTTTCCTCCCAATCGCACCATACTGGAATGGAAATGCGACAAGTAGGGTTGCCAGTGGTATCCACACGACAGTTTTTGTTTTATCCATTTCTGTAATTTTTGATGATGGAAAAGTGAATATCTTTTCAACCTTAACACCGCATCTTTCAGCGGTGGCAAAATGTTTTGAGGCAATTACAGCTGGTGCGGATTAATGACAACGAGTGATTGAAAAACAGGGCACAAGAAAGCCCGGTACTGCAGTGCAACACCGGGCGGTTGAGTAGAAGTCGGAAATTCGACTTTATCTTGCTCCAAAGTTTTTAAGAATCTGGTTGATATGCTTTGAGTCGATGGATGATACTTCGCTTTTGTCGTAGATGGCAACCAAGTAGATTACGTTATTTTCCGAAGCCAGGATGATTTCCTGATAAGATACTATTCTCATGCCCCCGCTTTTCCCCTTTCCTTTCGACCGTACAGCCAAACGCGCTTTAAAAAGTCCGCCTCCAAGCGCTACCCCTTGAGCTCCTTTGCTTTCAGTTTCAGAAATAAACGCTTCAAGCTCGTGTTTTAAACTTCGATATTTCTTTATCAGACGCTTAGCGTCGTGCTTGAAGCTATCGAGTAAAAAAACATCATTCATAATTCTGACAGGAATTTACGAGCTGGAGTACCCTTCTTTTTTCCTTTCAATACTTTATTTAGCTCAGAAAGGCCTTTAGTGACACTATCAACTGCTGGCGATTTTTCTATAACTGTTGCGTGTCCGGTATTTTTCAGGTACTCAACGAGTGCTTTGCCAGCCTTCGTTTTTTCATTAATGATTACAGTGGCCATATCTTATTTGTTTACCACAAACTTACAAATTTTCGGCTACAAAAATTGAATGTAGAAAGTAGGAAGCGAAGCTGGAGATTAAACGAGCGAACCGACTTTCGTTTAAATATCGTATTTGCCGGGGCGTTAACTTTTTGGTTGTTGGAGTAGTCCATCACTTTCATTTCGTCCAAATACAGCCCATTGATGTAGCAGGCGAACGTACGAAGGAGAATTCCGATTGCTTTCGAATATTCACTTTTCCGCATGGCCAAATATTTTTTTTTCATCGGTCATTTAAAACCTGCTTCTCAACATTCCATAATTTGCTGAACCCAGTTTTTGCGCTGCTGCTGGCGGCCGATACCAGTGATGCGCGGCGCTCCAACCAGCTTGGGTTTGGCTTTCCATTAGCTAATGGTTCAGGGACTTGTGCCTTGGATTCTCGCGTAAGGCAGTGAGCTGTAATCTTGGGCAGCTCTCTTTTAATCGTGTTTCTAATCTCAAGATAAAGCCCGGAATTTACCTCCTGAAGGTTTTAAATTTAAATTACTCTGACAACGGCTTGGTTGACCCTTTTGATGAGGTAGAAGTATGAGCTGAATGGGGAGAAGGAAGGTTTCGTCCAGCCAAAATACCACCAGAGGCAGAAAGGCACCATTATCATTAGCGAATTTTATAGGTCCTTTGTATATTTGTACAGTACATTTCTAATCAAATCATTGCAAAATAACTGATTGGGAGTGATACGGTGAGTTCTTAAAAAGGACATTGATTTAAATGACTAATAATAAAACACTTACTGGTGGCTGGTTCGAATCCAGTACAGCCCACTTCGGACAGACTACAAATCGAATCAAAATCCAGTAAATGAATCATTTATTGGATTTTTTATTTTTCGGCTTACTCTAAGTTTCTATGGCCATTATTTTCAGGCAAATATTTTAGGAAAGAAGGTTGTATCTGTCACATCGTTGTCCTATTTGTCCAGTTATACAAGCGCTTGCTTTGTCTGTCACCCTAATTGAAATCAAACCTTCAATAATTTCCGTCTGACCGCAAAAAATCAGTATCGTACACCAGAGAATTTGACTTTGACGTCAAGAAATTGCGTTTTTACTTTTCAGAATTTGATAATTACTTTTTGGAATCTGACATTTACTTTTTAGATTTTAATATTCACTTTTATGATTCGTCAACTTATTTTTAGAGATTGCATATTCATTTTTAATTTCAAGAATGAGCTATTAAAATTTTAGATTATTTACTTCTTAGAATTGACTACTTACTTTTAAGAATTACATGATTACTTTTAAGAAACCAGGCAATAAAATGAGCAATTGAAAACCAACATCGAGCTCTTAACCAATTAATTAATTAGCACCATCTTCGGAATGTTGCATTGAATGAAAATAGAAGCATCTCCCACGTCCATTAGGGCAAGGCGTCAAAGTCAATTTGCGGGCGCTGGTTGTTGGCCTCGCGGGTAAATTGTGTGCCAATGGTTGTTTTCTCGTTTATAAATCCGCAGTTTTTCAAATAAAAGGCATCGTTTAACTGGCCGCCGGTGTAGTCCAGCCTGGCATTTTTCCGTGCTGTAGCATCGGCCGAAAAAGCCGCTTGGTTCAGTTCCATCCAATTCCCATCCGCATCAACGATCCATTGGTTGGTGTACAACACTTTCCGGTCGAATAAGCCCGCTTGGGGAATGAAATTCTCCAGAAACGAGTGCAAGCCAGTCAGGTAAGTGCTTGTTTTTGGCCGGCTGAAACTCGCAATCAGCGCCCAGTCACCAACTTCGGGATCGAAAAACCAGGCTGTAAATTCGGTTGAATGATCATCGCCAGGCACCGCTTTCAGCAAAAATCCGTAGGTGGTTTCCGTTTTCCACATAAACCGCTTGTAACTTTGGCCTCCCGACCCTTCGTTTCCAAACTCGCCGGTGTATACTCCCGTTCCCTTTCGGATAAGTTGGATGCGCTGGTCTTCAGGAATTTCATCCGGATTGTCGGTATGAAAAGGACTCCAGACGGAAAACAGAATCCGTCGTTCGGTTTCTGAATTCACCTGAATGCCGAAGTAGCCTTGTCCAAAGCCGTTGGCCATAAAATACGAGCCCATCACATCCTCGCCTTCAGGAACTGTAATTTCGTTATAGAAGTAGGTCACTTCCTTTTCATCTTCGGGCACCAAGTATCGTAAATGAACGGAAGGACCGCGACGCCCCCAATAAAATTCGTCTTTCATAAAATAAAAGTCACTCTCAGCCGGCTCTCCCATTACTGCGATGTCATGAACAATAGCAGTTCCTTCTCCTCCTACTGCGCTGATATCAACATACTGGTAACCGGGATTTTCAATGATGAACCCGCCAGCCCAAAGAACGGTCGATGCTTCGCTTGTCAAATCGATCGTTTTTTCGCGAGCACCCATCGTTAATTTTATTCGCGCATCGCCACCAGCTGCCGCACCCCGGATGCCCAACCGGATTGCTCCCGTTTTTTCGGCATAAAAGAACGTGCGGAAGGTCTTGGTGAAATCGCTATCAACACGGATACCCCCTTCATCGATCTTCTCCGTTGTTTGAAAGCCATTGTCTATGACCCAACTATTGCCCGCCGTTGGGATGAAAACTTGGGCATGGACCTTGGATTGACCTGCCCCCGTTTGCAGAATAAATACCAGCAGCGCTACAAGCAATACTTGAGAGAACCTTTCTATTTTCATCGTATATCTTTTTTCTTGATCGTTTATTCACCATAAACCAGGATTCGTGTGCCGTTCAAAAGCCCATTCAAACAATCTAACAACAAGCTACTCTCCTACCGGTTCAATCCCATTTAGCGTGGGTTTTACTTCCAAAATCTCGCCATTCTCGTTAAACTCCAGCTTGTCGATGCACACTTCACGGTGGAAACCTCCGGCGCGACCCATGTCAATGCCTTTGGGGCGGGTAAACCGGTGATACACAAGGTACCATTCATCTTTTCCGGGAACCTGAATAGCCGAATTGTGCCCGGTAGCAAAGATTTGTTGTTCCGCATCCTGCCTGATGACAATGTTGTTTTCGGGGATGGTAAGTGTTCCCAGCGGCGAGTCGGACGTGGCGTAACGCACTTTGTAGTTGGGACTGCGGGTGTCATCCTCCGACCACATAAAATAGTAAGTTCCGTTACGATAAATCACGTAAGTTCCTTCGCGGTAGGTGTTGTCTATGTTCATCAGTTTCAGCGTATTCTTTTTAATCGACAACATATCTTCACTCAATTCGGCAGCAGCCATGTAGCCGTTGCCCCAGTAGAGGTAGCTTTTCCCGCTTTCGGGATCGGTAAACACGTCGGCATCAATTTCCTGCCCTCCGGTGACGCCTTCTGGTTTGTAGTCGATCAGCGGCTGGCCGCTATCTACAAACGGTCCGGTTGGATCATCGGCAACCGCCACCCCTATTTTTTGAGCCGCTGTAAAATAGTAGAAATACTTATATCCGCCGTCAATCTTCTTTTCGATAATACAAGGCGCCCAGGCATTTCGGTCGGTCCAGCTCACATCGGTTTTCAGATCCAGGATCACGCCTTCATCGGTCCAATCCACCAAATTATCCGATGAAAAAACCTTAAAGTAGGTTCCGCTCCAATTCATAAAACCGTCGCTGGTTGGGTAGATATAGTATTTGCCGGTTTTTTCAGCATACAAAATATCAGGGTCAGCATAGTAGCCTTCCAACACCGGATTGTGATCTTCTGAAGCCGAAACCTGGTAAACCACTTCGTCTTTGCTTTCAATTTTGAACGTATACTCCACCGGTTCATTCGAAAAATCCTGAGCTCCTTGGGGTTGAAAATCAATGCCTGGCCAAGCTTCAAATTTCGGATCGAAAGCCGACAGATCAGTTCCCCACTTTACAGGCAAATCAATGGTTTTTTCTTCGTCGTTGATCACCACATTCTGCTGTTTCACTTCCGGCGATGTGGTTTCCAACAGGTCGTCGAGCTGTCCCCACTGGGCAATCAATCGTTTCAGCTCCTTGCCGGTAATGGGCATCACCGTTCCGTGGCGCGGATGAAAGTTCATGGAGATCGCTTCATCAATGACTGTGAAATTTTTCAGGTCGCTGCTTTTGGTAAACTGGTAACGGCCTTGGGTGTAGATGTCGTACATCAGAATCCACTCCTCGCTGTTGTTGAGTTTAAAAATGCCGGAACCCTCAACCGGGTGAGTTTCCCGATCAACACGCTCGTCGCTCACCAGCTCATAGCCTTCGGTTAGTTGGTCCGAAAGGGCCAGCTTAATACCCGGTTCGCCATCTTCCGATTTCATAAACAGGTGATAGGTTCCATCTTTTAAAATGATGTCGCCATCAATGGCCGCATTGTTTGTCGGGCTGAAAAACAGCTGTTTGGGCGCGGCTTCCAGTCCCGTAAAATCTTCATTGGCAAAGGCGTAGTAAATGATATCGGGGTCGTCGTCCTGCTTCATCGAAAAGTAAATCATGTACTTTCCGGTCGTTTCATCATAGAAAGTCTGCGGCGCCCAAACCCGCCAAACATCCCCAAACTCATCGGGAAATGTCTCCGGGATATTCACTTTCGACGATTCCCAGTTGACCAGATCTTTGGACTTCAACAGCACCATGGCGTAGTTTTTCCAGCCCATTTCGGGAACATACAAATCGGTAACCACCATGTAAAACCAGCCATCGGCACCACGCAAAATATGTGGGTCGCGCACGCCCCCTGAGGTGCTGATTTCCTTTGAATCCAGAATGGGCTTATTGTCGTTCAGGGCGCGATAGTTGTAGCCATCGAGGCTGACAGCAAAATGGATGGCTTCCTCGCCCGGGCCATTGCCGGTAAAGTAGGCAAAAAGGTAAGCCGAAAGCTCGTCATCGGCTGACTTTTGCATAGCACATGAACCCAAAAGCGCCAACATGGCCATCAACATTCCGGCGACACGAACAGGGTGTTGTATTTTCTTCTTCATTGAATTCGAATTTAAAGTTTTTATTGAACGATCAATTTTGTTTCGGCTGGCTTCAGCCAGTTGGCCGAGAATCTTAGCTTGACTTCACCCGGCTGGTCACCTGCCTGAATGTAAGCGATCATCCGGCCATGAAACACGCGGTGTTTGTTGTCGGAATAATCAGACATATCGGAATTGTTGCTGGCTTCCAAACCCAGCAGACGCGCATCACCATCAATCAGGCAAGTCACTTCCTCATCCGACAGCATGACCGGAATTCCGGCTTCATCCACGACCTGAATAGCAATTTGAGCGACTCCTCCCTGCTCAATTGCTTCTTCATCCTCAATCACCTCAATGGCGTATGGCCGTCCGGAGGGCTCAATCTCAAACTGGCTGACCTGTTGTCCGCTGGAATCCATTCCAAGCACTTCGAGCTTACCCGGAGCATAAGGAATATCCCAAAAGATGATGCCGGTTTCTTCGTTGTAATTTTGCGGTTCGCCCACCAGCTCACCGTTTAAAAGCAGTTTGGCGGAAGCCGCGTTCGTATAGCAAACCACCCGGATCAATTGGCCTTCATCGTAGTTCCAGATGGGCCAGGCATCCATCGAAGGCCTTTTTTCTTCATGGTTTCCACCGGCTTGCTCGGCTTCCAGTTGCGACCAAACGTCTTTCAGCTGGCTTTGGCTGCCGCGGCCGGGTGTTGGATAGGTTCCCAGATAGGCCATCGGCTTTTCCGACCACAACGACTGCCGGAAATAGCCACGGGGTTTGATAAAGCCACCAAAATCGAGCAAGCCCGAATAAAAACCGCGCGACGGCCAGCGCCCCGATTCTCCCAAGTAATCAATGCCCGTCCACAGAAATTGGCCGAAGATAAAATCGCGCGACGTGACTGCTTTCCAGGCTTCGAGATCGTGCCGGTTTTCGCTGCCAAAAATCACCCGCTCCGGATATTGCGCATGGTCGCGATCATATAAACTTTCAGTATAGTTATAACCGGCAATGTCCAAAGCACCGGGGTAGGCCGTTTGGTTTGACATGGCGACACCAGCCAGTCCCGCAGTTGTTGGACGCGATTGGTCGTATTGCTTCACCACCTTCACCAGGCGCTTGGCAATATCGCCCAATCGCATGGCATCGGGCGCATCTTCTTTGAAGCCGCCAAAAATAGGTTGGGTAAAGCCGGTTTCGCCACCGCCATCCAACACGGGGTGCGAATACGGATCGTTCGGATAATCCACTTCGTTGCCAATGCTCCAGGCGAAAATCGAGGGGTGATTGCGATCGCGTCGCACCATGTCAGCCAAATCCTGTTCGCCCCATTCCTCAAAGAAGTCGAAGGAGCCCTGAAAGCCGGGAGTTCCGACATTCCATCCCTCAAGCCATTTGCGTTTTGGGAATTCCCACTCGTCAAAAGCTTCATTCATCACCAGCAAACCCAGCTCATCGCAAAGTTCATATAAATCCGTCGCCTGCGGGTTGTGGCTGGTGCGAATGGCATTGACGCCGATTTCTTTTAAAGTGAGCAGGCGGGTTTCCCACACTTCGCGGGGCACGGCCGAACCCAATACGCCGGCATCATGGTGCAGACACACGCCTTTGATCTTCATCCATTCGCCATTCAAGGCAAATCCTTTATTTGGATCGAAGGTGAAACTGCGGAATCCCGTTTGGGTGCTTGTTTCATCGACCAGTTCACCATCGCGGTAAACAGTTGTTTTCAAAACATATAAAGCCGGATGTTCGAGTGACCAAAGCTCCGGGTCGGCAACTTTTATTTCAGACTGAATTTTTCCCGACTGATTTCCAGCCACCGTCAGCTTTTTGGAGGATTTGCCCATGAGCCTATTTTCAGGCGAAAACAATTCATTCTGAATGGTCAGAACTGAAGACTCGCTCGTACCATTCTCCACCTCCACTTCCAAATTCAGTTGATAACCTTTTTTCTGCTTTTCGGGCCAGGCATAAACACCCCACTGTGCCAGATGAACCGGGTTGGAATAGACCACCCACACGTCGCGGTAAATGCCCGAGCCCGTGTACCAGCGCGAATCGGCCGATTGGCTGTGATCGACCCGGACGGCAATCAGGTTTTCTTCGCCATATTTGATGTGCGGCGTGGCATCGTACATGAAGGAGATGTAGCCATTGGGCCGCTTCCCCAGCGAAACGCCGTTCACGAACACCTCGCTTCGATTGTACACCCCTTCAAAATAAAGATACACCTTCTCGCCCTGGCGCTCTGCCGGAATAGAAAGCTGCTTGCGGTACCAGCCGACACCCCCCGGTAAATAGCCCGTGGCGCTCGCCAAAGTGGGGCTGAGTTGCTGTTTGACAGTCCAGTCGTGGGGTAAATGAACAGTCCGCCATCGCCGGTCATTCAAATCCGCCTGCTCTGCATTTTCAACATCCTGCAGAACAAATTTCCAGTTGGCGTTGATCTTTTCAGCCTGTCCAAATCCACCTTGTGCAAAAAGCGATTGAACGCTAACAAAACTCACCAACAGTAAGCAAATCAATTTTAGTTTCATCGTATTGAGTATTAAAGTAGTTGTAACTGGCATTCAGAATTTATTTCCGTTCCTGTTCCTTTGATTTCATTCGAATCACGGAGAAGGAATAAGCCGGCAGGTTGTATTCAAACGGCTCGCCAAGCGAAATCGTACGATTCTCGGGCCGTGCTTTTTCGTCCGTCGGATTACCTTGGAGCACGCTCAAAACTGCCTCGCCTTCCAGTATCGGAAGACCGACCAGATTGATTTTAGTGTCAACAGAAACCGGCAGCAAATTCGTCAGCTTCAAAATGTAATCGCCGGTTTTGCTGTCGTGAACCAGCGAAGAAGCCACGCGCTTTTTCACCTCTTTCTTGTTATTGGAAAGATGGATCTGCGAAGCGATGTATTCATCGCCAGCGTTTTGTCCAAACAGCACCTGCACAAAATAATCAGTTGTGGGAAATACTTCGGTGTTGTTGAAATAAATCAGGTCGGGGTTCCATTGCGTATGCCCGTGTTTGGCCAGCAGTGGTGCGTACGAAGTCATGCTGACCACGTCGGCATTGCGCTCCACATTAATCAGGTGCAAGGCATCGCAGAGGGCGGTTTCCATATTCAATTTGCGCCCCGGTATGTGTGTGGCATATTCACCCAAATAGACCTTGGATTTGGAGCGGTCGTAGCGGTCGTAGTAATCCTGGTTGTTCAGGTACCAGCCCGGTGGTTGGTAATAATGCTCGTCCACCATCGGGACTTCCAGCTCGGTGGCAAAGTCCCAGCCCACGCGGTAGTCCGTTCCTTCGGAGAAGGGTCCCACCGTGCCAATTACGGTAATCTCCGGATGTTTTTCTTTGACGGCCTTATAAATCATTTCGAAGCGTTCCTTAAAAATATCCGTGATCAAATCCTCATTGCCAATGCCAACATACTTCAGGTTGAAGGGCTCAGGGTGACCGGCCTGCGCGCGCAATTTTCCCCATTCCGAATTTTTGTCGCCGTTGGCCCATTCAATCAGATCGAGCACATCCTGCACATAATCATCCATGTCGCACATCGGGATGCCGCCCTGCTGACCATGTCCTCCGCATGACGAGTTTTGGCAGGGAACGCCGGCTGCTATCACAGGCAGCGGCTCGGCGCCAATATCTTCGCAAAACTGAAAGTACTCGAAATACCCAAGCCCCATCGACTGGTGATAGTTCCAAATGTTCCGGTCGGGCTTGCGGGTTTCGAGGGGGCCAACCGTATTCTTCCAGCGGTAAATGTTGTCCAGACCATCGCCGTGGGCCACGCAGCCTCCCGGGAAACGCACAAAACGCGGGTGCAGCTCGGCAATCGCTTCGGCCAGGTCGGGGCGCAAACCATTCTTACGGTTTTTGAATGTCTTCTGCGGAAAGAGCGACACCAGATCCAGCGCCACTTTTCCTGTAAATTGCGGGATCACCTGCAATCTCGCCTCATCGATTGTCTCTTTGGCCGTGAGCGTCAGCTCCAGTTTTTTCCAGTCAGCGCTAACCGATTTCGTGCTTCCTTCGGCATAAACTTTTCCGCTGTCATCCACCAAACGAATCAGCAGCTTGCCTTTGGCACCCTCCAGCCCGCGGGCAAAAACCGAGAAGTTATACCGGTCGCCTGCTTTTAGCGGAATGCCGTCAAACCCTTGATTTTTCACGCCTTCGCCCACTTCTGAAATGGTCAACACTGCGTAGTGCTGTTGGTTGGGGTGAATCGGCGAGACGGTATCGATGACAAATCCGGTTTGGGAACCGGTGAAGTTCCAGGCTTTTTTGCTGTCCCAGCTTTTGTCGCGGCCTTTGGTATCGGAAAGCTGGTATTCAAAGCCCCGGTTTTGCACCAGCTCGGCATACAAACCGCCATCCGCCGCATAATTAATATCTTCGAAAAAAATACCGATCAGCAAATCGCTGATGGCTTTGCTGTTTTCCGGAATCGCGGTAATTTCAGCAGTCAGCGGTTCCAAGTCCGCAAAACGCGTGGCATCGTCGGTAAGCCGTTCCGCCCGCTGCATCTCTTTATATTGACTGACTTGATAATACTTGATCAGGCCATCAATCATTTGCCACGAAACCTTAGAAATCGTTCCCAGCTGCTTTTCACCATCGATCAGCACCTCTTCGCGGCAATTTAGGCGGTCGGCTGCTGTTCCCTCAACAGTCGGTGTGTAGCTCTTAAAATCGGTGGTGGTCGTTTTATAGATTTTCGTTTCATCACCAAGCTCGCTCAACCAGGTAATCGCGTAGTTATTCTCATTGGGTTGAAACGAAACTTCGGGCAACAGTACATTGGCATCGTCCATCACATACGGATAATCCTGCGAATCCCAGGTGTGCAAGTCGGGCGCCTGGGCATGGGCAAACTGTCCCACTTCGTCGTTCAAACTCCAGATGGCGTGCCACTCGCCCTGCTGATCCTGAAACACGAAAGGCGTGAGCATCCTTTTTTGAGCGCCCCAGGTTCCAAAGTCGGAAAACAGGAAACGGAATTCCGGCCCGATGCCCTGCCAGTTTTCCCGGTCAATACTCCAGGCGTAGTGGAGGCCATTACCCCCGCGGTTCTTGGTGGTGGCGTACGAAAACACCCAGGCCGAGTCGGGTTCGTTGGCCAAAGTCGGTTGCAGCAAAGTGGCTGCAACCAAGATCAGGAGGAAATAGATTTTTTTCATACGTTTATTTTTTCAGTTTATTGACCTGCGACTTTCGTACTACACGTCATCTCTTTGAGACACTTAACACCGGTATGTAACTCGCCGATAAACATTTTTGTGGGCGCAAACTCCGGTTTCCATGGCTCGTTTCATCTTGTAGTGATTGAGTAGTCATCCGTCTAAATTAACGGCTTAATTTGAATAAACCGCTGGCGTGTGCTGCCAAGGGCTGGCTAAACGTGTCCGAGGCCGTGCCTAAGTCTTCGTTGCTCCACAAATCCATCACCGTGCATTCCGCATTCAGTCCCAGTTCCGCCAGATCAACCGAAACATTGACCGGCTCCTCACTGTCGGAGATATTAAAAAGTGCCAGATACACTTCACCGGTGTTCGGATTTTTTGAGGTGATGGCCACCTTACCGTCTTCCTGAAATAGCTGACGTACCTCGGTACTTTCGCGGTGCATGCGCAGCACTTCTTCGTTGGTTAACAGCGAAAGGGTGAACTCATCGTTGCTTGGCAAATCGCCGCCAAACATCAGGGGCGATTTAAAGATGGTGAACAGAGTCATCAGCGTGTATTGCTCATCAGGAGTCAGGCGGCTCAAGCGGTCTTCTCCCCGTTCGCCGCGGATGGAAATACGTCCCAGCGGAATCATATCGCAGTCGGGCCAGGTGCCGGGGGCAATGTAGGGGTACCACTTCTGGCTAATATTCATTAGGTGGGTGATGTGGTTCCAGGTGTCCCAAACGTCGTCCACCATGCGCCACATGTTAGCATGCTCGAGAACGTGATCAGCAGCTTCAATCGGCGTTTCACCCGGCGACGTGCTCAGCACAATCGGGCGCCCGCACTGGTCGATGGCCTTGCGGATCAGCTCAATTTCGGCTTGATGGTAGGGCCGCGACAGATCATCAATCTTAATGAAATCGACTTCCCATTCGGCATACAGGTCGAAAAGGGAATTGTAATATTCCTGCGCACCAGGTCGATCGGCCACAATCGTATAGTTATCGCGCAGCCATTTGCACTGCAGTTCGGTGGTGTAAATTTGGTCGGCTGTAATGCCATCGGTTCCTTTGATGGGTAATTTTTGCTCCACCGCCACTGTCGGAATGCCGCGCATGATGTGGATGCCGAACTTCAAACCTTTGCTGTGAATGTAGTCCGCCAACGCCTTAAATCCTTTGCCGTCGGCAGCCGATGGAAAACGGTTCACAGCAGGCTGGTAGCGGCCATACTCGTCGATCACGTAGCGGGGATCGGTTTGGTTGTAACCCCCGGCTTTGTCATTCTCCACAAACCAGCGGATATCCACCACAATGTATTCCCAACCATAATCTTTTAGCTTATCAGCCATATAATCAGCATTGGCTTTCACTTCGTGTTCTTCCACAGTAGGCCCATAGCAGTCCCAACTGTTCCAACCCATTGGCGGTGTTTGGGCCCAGGTTTTAAACTCGCCTTTGGCAAATAGTTCGGGCTTCTGTTTTGTTTGGCAGGAAGAAAAAGCGGCCAGCGACAATATGACCAGCAAAAAGTTTAGTGGTTTCATTTTAAGCTTGTATTGGTTTGATTTATTCGATTTTAAAAGTCAAAATTACTTTTCTCAAAAATGGACATTTTTTATGAATTTGCAAAACGTAAACTGTTCTAATGATTGGATTTACCTCCCGAATAAGGTCTGCCATTGAACCGGACACAAAAGCCTGACCAGATTCACACCTCCTGCCCTATCTGCCTCGAAAATTCGAGGTACTGGTTGGGCAGGAGGGAAAGAGGAGGTGGACAATAACGCGATGCTTGCAAAAGAAATGAACATTACCTCTCCCTTATTTACTTCACTATCACCGATTAAAAAAACGCGCCATGAATTATCTAAAAATATTATTATTCGTTGCATTGCTGTTTAGTGTCCGATTTGGTTCTGCTCAGGATTTATCGAAACATCAATGGGAAAACAGGCTGGTTTTACTCTTAAGTGATCATGAAAACAACACCACTTTTCAGGCTCAGTTGGAAGAATTCAGAAAGGATCTGACCGGTTTAGACGAACGAAAATTGATCGTCTACCAGGTTATGCCGGGAGCCTATCGAATCGGATTGGATGACGGGGACGCAAAAAAGTCGGCGCGTTTATAATCCCGATTACAAAAAAGCCGATTCCGGATTCGAAGTTGTTTTACTGGGCTTCGATGGTGGAATCAAGCTTCGTAAAAATGAATTACTGCCCTTGGCAGAGTTATATGCCACCATTGATGCAATGCCCATGCGACTTAGAGAGATGGAAAGAAAAAGCAGCGGTAAATAAAACCAATAAAACGGCCCGGGAAGGATCTCCCCGGGCCGTTTTATATTTCTCAAACTGATAAAAGGCTGTTGCAACTTAGCGAAGCCTAAATGCATAAAAACCATGGCCTGTTTCCACTTGACTATACCGTATTACCACTTAACCAATGGGTCTTACAACGATTTGATACTTTCAAAATCAGTTAATATCTGGATACTTGTACAAGCCGACTTCAGCAATTGTAGGTTGCAATCTTGACTCTAAAATTCGGATTCTAAACTCAGATGCCTGAATCGGATCAAAATGTAAAAGTCTTTTATATCCAACCGTAGTTCCTTTAGTGGCAACCTTCCATTCCTTTCCATCCCAATATTCCAATTCAAATTTTTCAATCCGCTGACCAACTCGAATATTTTCCTGAAGACATAGTACATCAACCAATTGTGGTTTTGGTAAAGTAACCTGAATTACTCCATTCTCTTGATTGGCCGACGATATCCAGTGTGTTGAGTTATCCTGATCTCTAATTTTTTCAACATTTTCTCCATCAGACTTCAAACTGGCATTGGAAATATAATTTGTTCCATACAGTTTATCGATTCCTGCTTTTAAGCCTTGAAGTGACTTTACATCATTCTCATGAATTAATCCTCGTCGATCTGGAGGTAAATTCAACAACAGAACACCATTACGTCCGACTGAACTAAAATAAATATCCATCAACTTTTGAGGAGATTTAACCAAAGAATCTTCTTTTTCGTGGTAAAACCATCCGGGACGAATGGAGACATCAGTTTCAGCAGGGTACCAGATTAAAGCTTTTGCATCGGCAATAGCTGTGCGACTCCCCAAATCCTGTTTCGTAAAATCCCCTTGAGGAACAAAATTCATATTTGTTTGCGAATCAGAGGCTATCAATTCTTGGTCTTGCATATCTGCAGGAAGAACACTCCACTCAGTTTCGCGGCCATAACCGGTTTCGGTTCCAACCCAACGAACATCTGGCCCCATCACTGCAATCACCGCTTCTGGTTGGAGCTCCCGAATCAAACCATAGTATGCTTCCCAGTCATAAACCTGTCGTTTACCATTGGGGCCTTCACCACAAGCACCATCAAACCAAACCTCATCAACTTTCCCATAGTTTGTAAGTAGCTCCGTCAATTGATTCATGAAGTATTCATTATATTTAGGAGAATCGCCATAAACGGATGAGTTTCGATCCCAAGGCGACAGATAAACCCCAAAACCAAGGTCAAATTCGCGACAGGCCTCTGCAACTTCCTTAACAACGTCACCTTTCCCCTCTTTCCATGGGCTTTGCTTTACGGAATGGTCAGTGTATTGGCTTGGCCAGAGACAAAATCCGTCGTGATGCTTTGCCGTTAAGACGACTTGCTTGATTCCAGACTCTTTACATACCCTCACCCATTGCCTGGCATCAAATTCGGTTGGATTAAAAAGTCTTGGATCCTCACTGCCATCGCCCCATTCTCTTCCAGTAAAAGTATTGATTCCAAAGTGGAAAAAAGCAATAAACTCCAGCTCTTGCCAACGTAATTGCCTTGGCGAAGGAGTAATATTAGCTGCAACTTCAACAATATCGTCAAGAGTTGCTCCTGGTTCAATAACTTTATAATTGGATTTGAATCCATTCGTGTCTTTCTGACTGTTACAGCCAGTCATTACAGATAGTGCTAATAAAAAAATAACTAAACCTTTCATTTGTCTTTTTTTAAGGTAGAAAAATACGAAGTCTGCATTATTCTCTTTTAAGAACAATACAGACTTCGTTATCATTTACAACACAATTCTAATTCCAGCCAGGATTTTGTGTCAAATTTGGATTCAAACTTAGTTGATCTGTCGGGAGTGGATTTAGGTATAACTTGTCATCCCATGTTCGGGACGAATTCGCGTAAACCTTCAATAGTTTTTTATCGGCTCCATCCCAATCTGTGAACTCATAAAATGAGCGACCTTCAAATTGATCAGTGCCTCCGAACAGGTTTTTATAACGTTCGACAACATCTTCATTTACCACCATTCCCAACATCGTTTTGGGATTTTCAATTAATACGCCGGCATTCCATCGACAGATATCATCCCAACGAAAACCTTCAAAAGCAAGCTCAATCCGACGTTCTCTTCTAATTTCATATAATAAAGGTGAAATGGCATAACCATACCTTGGTTGTCCATCAACCAAAGCAAGTGGATCTTCAGCAGGATTAAGAGATAAACGTCCCATTTCAAACACCCCTGGTTCATCAAGCCGTGCTCTTAACATATTTATGGAAAGATCAAGGTCGGTTTGAGAGATCGTGCCCAACTCAGCTTTGGCTTCGGCATAAATCAGCAATACTTCAGCATACCGAAAAACATACCAATCATAGGTTGTCTGATTGGCTTCATTTTGTGCCGGAACAGGATCCCTAAATTTTGAAGCCATATAACCCGTTGGACACTCATTTACCGCAACAGTTGTTGCAGGATAAGAGATTGGACGTGATCCATCCAAATAATATGGTAAATTCTTATTATCAACCATATTTCTTAAACGAGGATCTCTATTGGTCATTTCCAGTTGTAACGAATCATCTCCTTGGTAAAGCGGACTCAATGCGATTGGGAGTCCATCAACACATACAAATGATTCAATAAAATCTTTACTAATACCCCAACCTGTTTCATTCACTTGTCTGGACAAACCATGCATCAATTTATCTTTTACATAGATTCGGGGAAGTACACATTCTTGATTACTGGTCAGGTCTTCTTGAATGAACTGTTGGCGGTAAAACAATGGATAATCGTCAAACATGTAAGGTGCATTCCCCTTTACAATAGCATAATTACCCTCATCCATAATTTGTTTCGAGGCAGTAGCAGCCATTTCCAGATAAGCCTCCCAACCACTTAAGTTCCGGTATTTCATCCAGGTACCTTCATACAAGCAAACCCGAGCTAAAAGCTGAAGTGCTGCAAACTTATGAAGACGCCCATTTTCAACATCTTGCGGAAGTTTTAGATTTAAAGCTGCAAACTCTAAATCTTCTATTACTTTGTCTATTACAAACTTTCGTGGATCCCGAGAATTAAAAAGAAGCTCCTCGTCTGTCGTAGTAAGGTCTTTATCTAACCAAGGAACATCTCCAAAGGTTTTCACCTTATTAAAATATTCATGAGCTCTGAAAAAACGAATTTCCCCTACATAGTGAGCAATCTCTTGTTCATCACCTTCCACGGTCTGATAATGAGATAAAAAATAGTTGACATTACGGATATTACTCCAATTGCTAATTGCCCATCCACCTCCACTTCCGGGAACGGTGATGTTGTTAAACAGGCGATTATCTGGAGAGTTCGTCACGCAATTGTCGCTCGTATTATCAAGCCATTGACTTGGAGAGGAAAGTGTTGTATAAAAGTTATTAGCATACAACTTCAGATCATCGGTCTTCTTCCAAAAATTGAGATCTGTGATTGCATCTTCAGGAACTGTATCTGTTACATCACACGCTCCCAAGGCCAACACAAACCCTATAAGAATAATTATAAATTTATATCGTTTCATATTTTACTAGTTTAGCATTTTAAAAAGTAAGATTTAAACCAAAAGAATAAGATTTTGGGACTGGATAGCTCATTAAATCAGTATTCTCGGGATCATAAAGATCAGATAGCTTCGTAATTGTAAAGATATTTTGCCCCGTAAAGTAGAAACGAACTTTATCAATAGGGCTTCTATAAATCCACCTTTCAGGAAGGGTATATCCTAAAGTTAATTGCTTCAATCTTATATAAGAAGCATCTTGAAGATACAAGGTTGAAACCTGTCGGTTTCCATGTCCTCCATTGATGTAGGGACGAGGTAGTCTGGCATCTTTGTTATCCTCTGACCAATAATCCAACGTTTCTTTCATTGGAACATCCCATTGACTTCCGATTCCAAAGAAACGGTTGCTTCCTGTCCATAAATCACGTTTTCCAACACCTTGAAAGAAAAGGTTTAAATCAATTCCTTTCCAGGAAGAGTTTATTTGCATTCCGTACTGGTAGCGAGGAGTACTATTACCAATAATAAGTTTATCCCCATGATCAGATAAAGTATTGCTGCCCCATGAAATTTCATCGTCGTCATTCTGATTAACATACTTAACATCTCCAGTATTCCATTGTCCTCCGTATAATTTAGATTGATCTACATGGTTGGCGATTTCTTCCTCAGTTTGAAATAAGCCACTTGCTTCATAACCCCATATTTCATTAATTTTTTGTCCAACATAGTAGTTCCCTAAATCTCCGGTAGGGTTGTCAAACTTCGTAATTTCAGACTGGTAATCGGCTATATTAAATGATACATTATAGGAAAAATCTTTGATTCGATCTTTCCATGTAGCTGTAAATTCCCATCCATAGGTCTTCATATCAGCTGCATTTTCCCTAGGGACACCAGTGCCTAATACAGCAGGTAAAGGCTTGCCTGATGTCAACATTCCAATCGTATTGCGTTGATAAACATCCACTGTTGCTAAAAGCTTGTTTTCCCAAAGCCCTACATCTGCACCAATATTCCATTGATTTACCTCTTCCCATGTAAAAGAAGGACTAACTAACGATCCCGGCGATACGCTAACTGGTAAAATACCACCTAACATATAAGAAGTGGCCGTATTAATTCCATAATTTGAGATATAGGGGAAATCGCTGCTGCTGACAACTTGGTTTCCTAAAGAGCCATAGGAAGCTCTCAACTTTGCTTCGCTAACAACATGCTTCAAACCGTCCCAAAAGCCTTCTTCAGAAAAACGCCAGGCAGCTGAAACAGAAGGGAAAAATTCAGCACGGTCTCCTTTCGGAAACTTTGAAGAACTATCGTACCGTCCATTAGCTTCCAGGAAATATTTCTCAGCATAATTGTAATTAAATCTGAAAAATGCTCCTTGCACCGCCCAAGAAGAAGCACTGCCATTCACGTAATCTTCTCCGGTAGCCCGGTTTATTGCAGGGAGATCATTATCAATCAGGTTTTCGCGTTTCGCATAAAACCATTTCAGATCTTTGGTCTCCTGGTTGTACCCCACAAGAACTTTAAAATTATGGTCTTCAAGCGATTTCGTGTAATCGGCATAAGCATTCAAAGCCTTGTAGTAATCATTGCTATTCTCTAATGCTACTGAGTTGGGATTTACCCAAGGATAAATGTTTGATTTACCAGGTTCTGCCCAATATTCAGAAAATAGTCTTGAGGTACGCTCTTTATTCCATGAATATGGATTAAAGGTGTAATCAACATTTACTTTTACATCTTTTATCGGTCGGATTTCAACAGCGCCAGTTAACCAGAGATCGTTTACTTTGCGCTGATCATAGCCTCCTTCTGCTCCAACAGCAAAGGGATTGGTAAAAGATCCTTGTCCTGCCCAACTACCATCAGGATGTCTTACCGGCATCAAAGGGCGAAGATCGTTTTTTAGTTGTCCTGAATATTCTGATATTCCTGACCAGCCATTGCTACCTCCTGAAGGGTGATCTTCAAAAGAATAAGTATACTTGGCACGCCCTGAAACGGATATCCATTCTAATACATCAACATTTAGATTCAAGTTTATATTATGACGTCGGTAAGTATCATCATATGAACTTAAAAAACCATTTTGATCTAAATATCCATACGACATAAAATATTGGATCTTTTCAGTTCCTCCCGAAAGACTGGCATTTACTTGTTTAAGAATTCCATTTTGATAAAGTTCACTTGCCCAATCGGTATTTCCAGCATAATTATACTTTCCATTCGTGTCTATTTCCGGATCATAGTAAACCGGAGAATTATTAACTGGATCTTCATAATATTTCAATGCATGATCCATTAACCTCTTATCAAAGTAATTACTTCCACCTGCATTAATACTAGCCGTATTCATATATGTGATATACTCCCAGCTGTCAGCATACTTAGGAATGTTAGTCGCTGAGGTTACCGTATACGAACTCGAAACATTCAGTTTAGGAGCCTGCTCCCGCTTTCCCTTTTTAGTTGTTATTAAAATCACCCCATAAGCAGCTCTCGCTCCATAAATGGCTGCAGATGCTGCATCTTTTAAAACAGAGACACTTTCAACGTCATCCGGGTTAAGAAGATTGGGGTCTTGCACAACACCATCAACTAAAACTAAAGGACTTCCTCCATTTAAAGACGTTGTTCCTCGAATATTGAACGTTGCACCCTGCCCAGGAGCATAATTCTGAGAAACCTGCAGATTGGGAATTGTTCCCTGTAATCCTTGCCCCAGATTAGTTATTGGTCTATCCTCCAACACATCACTGGAGACAGAACTTACTGCACCTGAGAGATTTACTCTTTTCTGTGTGCCATACCCAATCGCCACTACTTCCTCAATCCCGATGGCATCTTCCTCCATCACCACATTGATGGTTGATTGATTGCCAACAACAAACTCCTGGGTGCGCATCCCCACAAACGAAAACACCAGTGTGCTTCCAGCAGGAACGTTTGCAATTGTGTAGTTCCCATCAAAATCGGTAATTGTTCCGTTGATGGTACCTTTCTCCAAAACAGTCACGCCAGGCAGTGGCTGACCAGAATCATCATTGACTTTCCCGCTGACTGTTCGTTCTTGCTGCAGCGAACTTCCATGAACAGAACCAGACAAAACAATCTGACGGTTATTGATCGTGTAGCTGATGTCGGTTCCGGCAAATAATGCATCCAAAACTTCGTTGATTGTTTTGTCCTTTAATTCAAGCGACACTTTCGAATCAAGCGATACATTTTTGTTGTTGTAGAAGAAGAAAAAATCACTTTGATTTTCAATTCGATCCAGCACTTCCGTAATGCTCGCGTTGGTCACTTTCAACTCCAGTTTCTGAGTCTGCGCATAGTTGCTAAGGGCAAAAGTTTGCAGACAGGTTAGCGTGATCAGAAAAACAGTTAATCTCATAATCTTTAAGAATTTTCCGATACAGGCAAATAAATACCTGTAGTCCGATAAGAACCAAGTTTTTTTCATAAATTTGTTTTTTTCGTTGAATTAATTATTTCTATATGATTGATTCACAAAGGACAGTGGTGCGAACACTGTCCTTTTTAGTTTCTATTCCATAATTCGTACCTCCCTGTTTTCAATTTTTGTGTTCACATTCGTCGAAATTTCAATCATTTGCAAAACCTCAATCAGGGTTTCGTCCTGAATGGTGGCGGTGTAGCGAATTTCAGAGTCTAAAATGGCCGGAGCCACATGGATCGTGCAGTTAAACCAGCGTTCCAGTTGCTTGGTGACTTCATGCAAGGGTGCATCCTTAAAGATTAAGCGGCCATCTTTCCAGGAAGTGGTTAAGCGCGTATCAACTTCTTCCACATACAGTTTTCGCGAACTTTTATCCAGGCTGGCCTGCTGCCCGGGCGACAAACGGGCCACTTCTTCACCCCTGGTATTCAATAAAGCGATGGATCCCTCTTCGAGTGTCGCGCTCATCTGCTCATCGTTCGAGTAGTTCGACACATCGAATGAGGTTCCTAAAACCCGGATATCCAACGCACCGGTTTCAACAATAAAGGGCTGATCTTTGGCGTGGGACACTTCAAAATATCCTTGTCCGGTGAGCTTGACCTTGCGCTGGCTTTGCTGCGTAAAATTGATCGGATATTCGAGTGAGCTTCCTGAGTTCAGCCAGACCACACTATGATCGGGCAAAGTAAACTGCACCCGCGAACCCGGACTGGCAAACACCTGCTGCATCGCTACCTGATCCGTTTCCGGAGCAAGTTGAAACAGCCGGTACGACAAGTAGACTGAGCTAATCAGCAAGGGGATAAATAAGATGGCAGCAATACGCACCGCGTACGATTTCCAATTTTGTAACGAGTATTTTGCAAATTGTTCTTTCCGCTGCGCTGCTGTTATCCTGTCCCAAATGCGATTTCTAAGCTGGTTGAAATAGAGATCGTGCTGACCTGTACGGAAATTCTGGGTTTTACGCCAATGCATTGACATCATTTCATCCAGCTCCTCATCCTGATAGTTTGCGTGGATGTGTGCCTGAAGCTGCTCCCGGTCGGTTTCACTAATTTTTCCCGAAAATAGTTTTTCCCGGTATTCTTTCCAATTGATGTCTTGTTTTGAATTCATATCCATTTATCCAATTCATAAAGGTATACACGCGTGGGCAGCTTCACCCCTATTGGTTCACGATTTTTTTTCCGAAGAATACGCCATGAAAAGTTTCAGGCAGCCTCTTGCCCTTGAAATGGGTAACTGCCCCCGCGGCTTTACAGAAATAATTCGAAAAAGACCAACCCCGAGAACCCGGCAGAGAGGAGTTCCTTTTTGATCTGAGCGAGCGCCGAAGTCATTTGGTTTTCAACGGTTTTAACAGATATACCCAGTTGCGCCGCAATTTCGGCATTGGATAAGTTTTTCTCCCGGCTCAGAAGAAAAATTGTTTTTCGCTTAGGGCTTAGCTGTTCAATCGACTGCTTGTACGCCCGTTCCAACTCGTTAAAATCCAATTCTTCATCCAGCAAAATATTTTTCCCGGGGTGTAATTTGGAATAGTTCAAATAGAGTTGCTCGTTTTTTGATTTGCGGATGGTATTGAGGATGGCATTTTTTGCGATCGTGAAGATGTACGAATCGAGTGATTTGTCCGATGTCAATTCTTCCCGCACATTCCAAATCTTCAAAAAAACTTCCTGAACAATTTCTTCGGCCTCCTGGGTACGCTTCAAATAACCAATCGAAAACTGATGGATCCGCTTTCCATACCGGTCATACAATTCCTGAAAAGCCTCGGAAGATCCTTCTTTCAGTTTCAGAACAAGTTCTTGATTGGTATGACTTAAGTTCGTGTTCAAAAGTTTAGCGTTTCGTTTTATCAATGGTCAAAATTAGAAATTCCGGGCTTGAAACCATACGCGAATCAAATTTAAGTACCAAGGCATACTTTGCCAAGTATCTCTGGTTTCTCCTATCCAAAACCCAAAAGGCCAGGTTCCAGCCTACTAAAAAAACATTTTGAATCCCAGCCAAAAAGCGTATATTTCGGCCCGTTAAAGGATGAAGTCCGGCTTGATCCGGACTTGCCATTAGCACGATCAACAAGCTGGAGCGCTCCATGAACCAATTATTTATAGCCCTCACTCAAAACACCGCTTTACTGATTACCTTGTCAGTATTGTATGGACTGTTATCTCGATTCCGCTCAGGGTCGCTGATCCGGTTCAAGATTCTTGCCGGCCTTTTGTTTGGCCTCATTGCCATCGCCGGTATGCTCGTTCCCGTTTCGGTGCAGTCAGGCATTTTTTACGATGGCCGATCCATTGTGCTGTTGTTAAGCGGACTTTTTGGTGGAGGCCTGGCAGCGGCCATCGCCATGATTTTGACCGGGGCTTTTCGGGTTTACCTGGGCGGAACCGGGATGTTTGCAGGAGTCCTAACCATCATGCTATGCCCGCTGGTTGGTGTGCTTGCCCGGCGATTGTTTCAACACAAGCCCGGCGAAATTTCCATGTTCAACCTTTGGATCATCAGCTTGGTAGCCCACCTCCTGATGCTGCTTTCGCAACTGGCCATTCCCTGGCCCTCGGCCTTGGAAATTATTTCAGAAATCTGGCTCCCGGTGCTGACCGTCTTTCCCCTGGCGACCCTGATCATCGCCATTTTAATGCAAACCGAAGAACGGCGACTGCAAGCACTGGATTCCATCCGAAGAAGTGAAAAACGGTATCAAACCCTGTCGGAAAAGTCGCCGGTCGGCATCTTCCGTACCCGGCCCGATGGGTACACCACCTATGTCAATCCGCGATGGAGCCAAATTACCGGCCTTTCCTTTGACGATGCCCTCGGAAACGGATGGCTTGAAGCGGTGCACCCCGACGACAAAATCAAACTATTGGATGGCTGGAATCAGGCGACCGACCGGCAAGAAAAATCGATTGCGGAGTACCGTTTTCTCAAATCGAACCGGGAGGTGGTTTGGGTGTTTGGCGAAGCCGTTGCCGACGTATCCGAAACCGGAGAAGTTTTGGGCTATATTGGGACCATCACCGACATTACACAGCGGAAGCTGGCCGAACAGGCACTTGGGGAGAGTGAATTAAACTATCGACATTTGTTTGAAAATGATTCGGCTGTCAAACTGATGACAGCGCCCGCTACCGGCCAAATTATTCAGGCTAATCTTGCCGCTTCCGAGTTTTACGGCTGGACGGTGGATGAGCTGAAATCGATGAATATCAACCAGATTAAAATTGAAACCCCGGCAAACGGCTCGGCCGCACCAGAAAACAGTTTGGACGAACAGGGAAACTTTTATGAAGAAGAGCAGCATCAGCTGGCCAATGGCAAAACCAGACATGTAGAAGTTTTTACCAGTAAGATTCGGTTTCAGGGGCAAGATTGTTTTCACTCCATTATTCACGATGTGACCGGCAGGCGAAAAGCCGAAGAAAAACTCCGGCTGCTTGGAAAAGCGCTGGAACAAAGTCCCGTAAGTATCACCATCAGTGACAGGGAAGGATTGGTTGAATATGTGAACCCAAAATTTTCGGAGATTACCGGTTATCGTTTCGATGAAGTGATCGGAACCAATTCCGACATACTTAACTCCAGGGAACATGCCAACGTTCTTTCGAGAAGTATCTGGGATACCATTACTTCGGGAAGGGATTGGATTGGCGAAGTAGAAAATCAGCGAAAGAATGGGGAACGATACTGGGAAAGCCTGATTATTTCGCCAATTTTTGATCCGGCCGGACAGATCACCAACTTCATCAGTATTAAAGAAGACATTACTGAGCGTAAGCAAATGATCCGGGACGTGATTGTGGCCAAGGAAAAAGCAGAAGAAGCGGAACACCTGAAGTCCGCTTTCCTGGCCAACATGAGCCACGAAATCCGCACCCCGCTGAATGCCATCCTGGGATTCACCACCCTGCTGACAACAAGCAAGGCGATCACCGATGAAACCCGGGAGAGTTACATGGCCATCATCAATAAAAGTGCGGAAGGTTTATTGCGGATCATCAATGACATTTTGGATATTTCGAAACTCGAAACCGGGCAGGTAAAAATCTACAAACAGGAATTTCGAATTAATCCGGTGCTGGAGAGCCTGTACGTGCAATACCAGAACAAACTGACAGAAGCCGGTAAATCAGGCATTGAACTCATTCAATTGCCCCCGCCGGGGGATCTGGAGATGGTCAGCGATAAAGACCGCCTCACGCAAATTTTGTCGAACCTGCTCGACAACGCCTGCAAATTCACCGAATCAGGAACCATCACTTTTGGAGTTGCCCAGGTGCTCAACGGGCAGGTGGAGCTGATGGTTTCCGATACCGGAATTGGAATAAGAAAGAAGGACCAGTCCAGTATTTTTGAACGGTTTCGCCAGGTGGGCCAAAGCAGTGTGCGTATCAACTCGGGCAACGGACTTGGGCTGGCTATCGCTAAAAGCCTGGTGGAGTTGATGGACGGGCAAATCGAATTCGAATCCGTGCTGGACGAGGGAACAAGCTTCCGCATTCGGTTTCCCTTAAAATAAATCAAAGCTACTTCCAACGAAATGGGAAAACTTAGTCACTCATCGTTATTTCTTCCTCGTATCAATCTACTCTTTATGCACAAATATGATGGGTCACAAGAACGACTAAGAACCGGATACCCCGACGGGGTTAAACAACAATAGCCCCGGATGGAGTGAAATCCCGAGCACTCGGGAGGGTTGAAATGCACGCCATCAAACAAGGCGCAATCACCTGGTAGTTGGTTGCTCCCAGCCAGCATGCGCCGCATTGATTGTCGTTTGATCCCATCGAATACTTGTTTTGTCCTTCCGGACGGGATTTCATTTTTTCCATTCGATGAAAAAACGAAACAAAAAAATCTAGTCAAAGTGATCCTTCTCCCCGCCTCAGGATTTTTTCTTTCCGGCGCACAACCCCGGATACCCACCAAAACTTGTCCGGCCACTGACGGAAATCCTTCCCGCCAACACCGGCCCGGGCAACTTTGACGGCCTGCGCTGCTTTCACCTTAAGGTGAAGTGGGGGACTTATAGATCGAAACTTTTCCGTTGGTTTCTATCTGGTTCTTTGAAGGCTTGCATGTGGGTTGGGAAGGTTTGCATCGACATAAAATGCATGCCGACCGTATTGCTCTTTGTTCGCTTTTTGTTGAACCCGTAAAACGCATGCTGCTGAAGGTCGCCAATAAAAAACCCGGAACTGAATCAGAACCGGGCTTATATAACGAACACTTCTTATTTTTTACACCAAGATTTTGGTGGTCAGGTTATTGATGCTGACTTCCAGTTCTTCAAACGGTTGTCCGTTACCCTGGTTGTCATCTTCAACAAACATGTATTTCATGCCGGCCACTTCCTTGGCTGCTAAAATCGCTTTAAAATCAATTACTCCAGCTCCTACGGAAGCCACATCATCTTTATTGACATCGAAGAACGGCGCTTCGTGCTTGTGCATGTCTTTCATGTGGAACAGCTGGAATCGTCCCGGATATTGTTTAAACAGCTCCACCGGGTCAACGCCGGCTTTGTGCGCCCAGAACAGGTCGAGCTCCATGGTGATGTATTCCGGATCCATCTCCGCCAGGAAAATATCATAGTAAGGCACGATACCATCAATGGTTTCAAACTCGAAATTGTGGTTGTGATAACCAAACTGAATGCCTACGCCATTCATGATTTTGCCAACCTCGTTCCAGTCGCCCACCATTTTTTTGTAGGTTTCAATGTTGCGGTCTTCGTCGTTCACCCAAGGCTGTACGCAATATTTTACGCCCAACTCGGCATGATCGTCGGCCATTTTCTGGGCATTGTCCACCGTAATTCCGGCCGCCTCAACCTGGGTGTGGCTGCTGATGATTTCCATGTCCAAATCGTTGACCATCTTTTTGAATTCTTTGGGTGAATAACCATAGAATTTACCATCGGAATAGCTGGCCAGCTCGAGGTTTTTGTAGCCCAAATCCGATACTTTTTTCAGCGAGCCCGCTACATCGGCGGCCATGGCATCGCGAATGGTGTACAATTGCAGCCCCACGCCAAAACTTTTACGGTCAGCGGGTTGTGGCTGGCTACAGGCCAAGGGTCCGAGCACGGTCAGGCCCAGAGCTCCTGCTGCCGAAACTTTTAAAAAATCTCTTCTGTTGTTTTGTTTTCTCATGATTCTAATTATTTGTTGGAATAGTAGTTAACGCATGTTTGTTTTTCGAGAGGATAAATATACGACAAATCATTCAAGGACATGGATTGAATGAATAATTTCTTAATCGTCTTTATCGCAACTGATTCAAGTTCCCTCCGCTGAGCGTCGGGACGTCTTCGAATCGACATCGGCATCTCGCGACTTCGACATCAGCATCTCGATGACGCGACATCAGCATCTCGATGTATTGAGATCGGCACCACGCAGGAATGAATCAATGAGCTGAGACTTATTCCACAAACTTCTTAATCGATTCTCCGATGATGGTATTCCATCCCTCCACAAAATTCGCCTTGGCCAAATCCGGATGATTGGTTCCAAAGCTTTCCAATCCCTCGTGTGTCAGCCGAAGCCTTGTTTTTTGTCCTTCGGGGAAAAGTTCAAAACTCACCAGGCTGTTGCCGGGATACCCGTCGTACCGCCAGGAATAGGCCAGCTTTCGGGCCGGAATAAGCTCCTTGATTTGACAAAGATGAAGGTATTTCTTTTCGTCGTTTCCACCGTAAAACTGAAATTCGAAACCCACTTCAGGCCGAAAGTCTTCCAAATCGAAATACCACTGTTTCATGTCGTTCTTGTTGGTGATTGCTTTCCACACCTTGACGATGGGCGCATTCAGCACCACTTCCTTCACCACTGGTTTGCCTTCATTTTTTGCTTCCATCACCCATCCTTATTTTCAGGTTCATTCAAAATAAAAACCGTCCCCGCCGGATCGGTGATCCAATGCATGTTTTCGGGAATCTGCTCCAGCTCATCGCAAGTTTCCGTTCCTTGCCGTTTCAGGTAGTCCGTGGCCGCATCAATCGCGTTGGTCTTCAGCTCCAGCCAAACCTCCGGATGCGCATAATTGTCAACACAATCGAGCCAAAGCACATTGCCGCCAAATTTCACCTGGTGTGTTCGCGACACCGTGGGGTTTTCAATGGCTTGTTCTTCGACATCGAGTTTTAAGACATCGCGATAAAACGCGACCGTTTCTTCGTACTTTCTTTTGGGTATTTTGATGGCGATGTTGACGCCTCCTTGAAATTTTGGATCCATAGGCTCACTCCTTTTACATTTGGTGTATTCTCCATAACAACAGATGGAAAAGCCTGGTTTGATAAGGACAGGCCATTCAGCTACGGACACATCTCAAACGTTGGCAGGAGAAGCTGCCGGTAACGAAGAATGGCAGACCATTTCAGGCCTGCCATTCAAACTAAACGCTCAAATCCAATCGTGAAAAACTATTTGCAAAAAACTAATTTCTTCGTTTCGATTTCCAGTACGCACGAAACTGATCCTGGGTCATCAAGCCCACCGGGCCTTCCTGAATGCCACCAAATCCACCCCAGTCGTACACCCGGATCTCCAAAATATTGTCTTCGCCCGCTTTAAACACATGGGGCGGAATAAAGTAATTTCGCAATTGACGGTGCGATTCACCGTATCCCCTTCGGTGGTAGTCGCCTGTTTCGCCAATAAACTTTCCGTTGATGAATAGCTGGTCGGCATCATCGATCCGGCCGGCCAGCAGCACCAACCGCTGAGAAGCAATGGCTTCGGAAACCCGGATTTTTCGGGTGTAGACCGCATAACCATCAAAGTTGTTGTAGCCCTGGTTCTCCCAGGCACCAGGCACCTGAATGGGCTTGTGGTCCTGCTCCTGAAAAGCCTTTCCCTTGTTGAACATCCAGGTTCCGGTCAAATCCTGAAAAAAAGGAGGCAACACGCCGGTTGAAAAGATGCGGACGTTTCCCGAAATAATTCCGCCTTCGAGCTGGCTGTCGTACACCCGAACGGCCAGGATGTTTTCTTCGCCGAACCGAATGAGGCTTGGTGGAACTTCGTACTTACGCAAAGCATTGTAGGCCGTGGTATAGTGTGGCGAGAAAGAGCCGGTTTGACCAATCTTGGTCCCGTTGATAAACACTTCATCCACATCGTCGATATAGCCCAACTCCAGTGTCAGTTTTTTATTCTCCAGCTCGGCCCCCAGCGAAAAGCGGGTGCGGTACCAAGCATAGCCGTCGTAGCCGCGGAAACCTTCGTTTTCCCAACGTGCCGGCACCCGGATATGATCCCAGTCCGTATCATCGTATTGAGGCGAAGCCCATTCGCTGCGGTCGCCGATGCGAAACTTCCACAGCCCGCGCAAATCCTTCTCGTCGGGCTCAGCAGCCAGCACAGCATGGGCCATGAACAGCAGCACCATCAGGCTTCCCAACCACCTCCTTGTCTTTCGTGTTTTCATAGCTAATCTAATAAGCGGATCAGATCACGAAAAAATGAATTCCAACCCCAGTTTTTCTCCTGCCACCGGATCTTCTCCCGAAACTGGCTGACATCGTCTCCCCTCATGATTCCCACCGGTCCCTCATAAATACCTCCATCCTGAAAAACATCCTCCACTTCAACCGAAAGCAGGTTTTTACTTTTTAGCAAGTTCGATGGAATTTTGTAGATCCGGTAGAGCGAATAAGCGTTGCCGCGCTGAAACCGGGAATAGGTATCCAAATCCTCCACCTGGCCAATCTTGTATCCATTCAGGTAAACCACATCGTAATCGTCAATTTTTCCCAAAACCAGGTACAGCTCTTCGCCTTTCAAAGTTTCGGGCAGCGAAAATCGTTTTCGGTACCAGGCCCGTCCGTTGTAATCAGCATAACCCTGGCTTTCCCATGTCATGGGCACATAAATGTCGTCCCACTGTTCATCGCTGGTTTGCGGGTCATGCATATTGCCAAAGTTGTCGGTGGTAAACTTCCAAGTTCCACTCAGGTCAAAAGCCATTTGGGCCTGGTCGCGGTCGTAGTACAGCCCAAACTTATCGGCCCGGACGATGCCCCCATCGCGGCCTTCATCAAACACGCGCACAGCAATTACATTTTTTGTTTTATTGAGGAGCGCAACCGGAACCAGGTAGTTTCGCTCCAGATTGTACGCGGTTTCATAGTTCGGGAAAAAACCTCCGCTTTGTCCCACTTTTTGTCCATTGACAAACACTTCATCCGCATCGTCAATGTACCCTAAAAAGAGGTGAACCATCCCGGTTTCGGGGATCCAGTTCAGGCTGAAATTTTTCCGGTACCAGCCATAACCGTTGTAATCTTCGTAATAATGTTCCCAGGCTTTGGGTGCCTGAATCACGTCCCAGTCGCGCACATCGGTTGCCGGATCAGCCCATGCCGGGTCGTCGCCCACCGTAAACTGCCAACTTCCGTTCAGGCTGATAAGCGATTTCCAATCCGCAGCCTTCAGCTCCGAAGAACCAAAGGCTGTCAGGATCAATACATAAACGATGATAAATCTGCTGGTCATGATGTCGTGAACTTTGGGTACAAGATATTTAAAAACAAAATCAATTCGAAATGCTGCTGTCTGGCTTACCAGGCCTCGTAACGCAAATCCATATTAAAGATGTACGCTTTCCCCACTAGCACCTTGTCGGCTTCGATTTTACGCGTTTTAAAAACGTGCTTCACATAGTCAGTTGCAGCACCATCTTTGCTTTTCACCCGGACGAGGCTCAGCGACTGGTCTCCATTCACGATAAAACAAACCTGCACTTTTTCATCCAACTTGTCGATGTCGTTTTGGTAGAAGTAGTTGTTCCAATCCTTGAGGTCGTTGTTGAACACCTCGGTGATTTCGTGGTACAGCTCTTTTTTGGCCATGGTGGCAGTGGTTTCACTTGCGAAAGTCAGGCCGGTCATCATTAAAAAAGCGACAACCATCAGTGTCATTGTTCTTGTTGTTTTCATTGCTTTGAGTTTTTAGAGTTTCTGTTTCTAATTGTTTTCTGGTACAAAGTAAGGGCACAGATGTAAGCCCGCTGTCAAACAATGATCACATGATATCATAAGATGTCACAGAAATGTCATGAAATTGGGTAACTAGTGATTGGATATTGGTTATTGAATATTGAAGTAGTGGGCTACGGTACGAATTGCAGCTTGCAGCTACTCCATACGCCTGTTTACGGCAACTCGAAACCTGAAACCTGAAACTCGAAACTTAAAACTCGAAACTTGAAACTACAACACCAGCTTATACCCCACACCATGCACCGTGATGATGTGCTGGCTTTCGGGTGTGTCGATTTTGGTGCGCAGGCGGACAATGAAGTTATCGACCGTGCGGGCGGTAGGTTGGTAGTCCATGCCCCACACCTGGTCGAGAATGTCATCGCGTGTCACAATCTTACCGGCATGCCGGTAGAGGTAATGCAGAATTTCAAATTCCTTATGCGACATTTTCACGGGCTGGCTTTTGGTATCAAAAGCTTCGTAAGCATCGAAAGAAACCTGCAAACTGCCAATGATCAGCGAATCGTTTTGGCTTTTATCACTGTTGCCCGTTCGCCGTAAAATTACTTTGATGCGGGCCAGCAATTCGCGCAGGCTAAACGGTTTGGTCACATAATCGTCGGCGCCCAGCTCCAGCCCCAGCACCTTGTCCAGCTCTTCGCCACGGGCCGTCAGCAAAATAATCGGGGTTTCAATGCCCTGGGCACGGGCTTTTTTGCACACATCAAAACCCGACAGGCCAGGAAGCATGACATCCAGCAAGACCAAATCAAAATGACCGGCTTGTAACTTTTTCAAGCCATCATCGCCACGATCGGCTGTTTCAACCTGGTAACCCTCGAACTCCAGGTTATCGCGCAAGCCAACCAACATGGCCTGTTCGTCTTCAACAATTAAGATTTTCGACATGCTTTTATTCTTTTTCTTTACGCGGAAATTTCAAACTAAAGGTACTCCCTTCACCCAACTTACTGCGAACTGAAACCGTTCCGCCATGCGCCTTCATAATCCGTTTCACCAGGTTTAAGCCCAACCCGGATCCTTTGGCACGGTGAGCCAGGTCGCCTTCGGTCACGCGGTAAAACTGATCGAATACATACTTCTGATGTTTGGCCGAAATACCGATCCCATTGTCTTCCACTTCAATCCACACGTGCTTGGCCTTTTTCAAAATGCGCACCCGGACTCGCTTTTCGGGCTTGTCGCTATATTTCATGGCATTGTCGAGCAGGTTGCCAACAACCGTTTTCAAAGACTCCCAATCAGCCATCACCCAGGCCTCCGGCTCGCCGGGTTCGCATTGACATTCGACATGGGCTGCCGACAGGTGGGCATTAAAATCAGCAACAATCTCAGGAAGCGCCTGCTGCAAGTCAATCCGGTCAAAGTGGTACTTAATCCGGTTGCGCTCAATACGCGAAAAATTCAAAATCCGGTTCACAATGCCGGTCAGCCGGGCACTTTCCTCGTGAATGGTTTGAAGATATTCGGCCTGTTTCTCTTCGGTTTTGACCCGCTTCAACAGGAGCGTTTCGGCATACATGCTGATCAGGGCCAGCGGCGTCCGGATCTCATGCGACACGTTGGAGACAAACTCCGACTTGATTTCAGCCAGCTTGATTTCTTTTCGAACATTGATCACCACAAAAATAAAACCCAGCACCACCAGCAAGCCCACGCCCATCAGCATGTAGTTGTCGCGCTGGGTGCGCTCGGAAGCCAACTCTTCCAAGGTCTGCGATTTTAACCGGATACCCAACTGGTGCCCGGGCAGGTACCACATGGCTGCTCGTGCCGACGTTTGGGCCAGGCCGCTATCCTCGCCCGTGGTAAACAGCACCTGATTCGAGACGGAATCCGCGATGGTGATGTAAAAAATGTCGTGCGCCACCTGCTGAATCATGGGGCTCAGGTTTTGCTGAATAAAGGCCTGCGGCTCCACCACCAACTGACAAAGCTGTTGGCCATCGCGGTTTTTCGGCAGAAAATAGAGCAGCAGCCGTTCCTCAAAAGCCTGCACCTGAACGCGCTGATAGTTGGCTTCGAGGTATCCCTGTAGCCGGTCGAGCTCCGGCTGCTCAGGCCACACATCCACCACAAAAGCCGAATCGTTGAAGTAAATCGCCTGTTCTTCCTGGACATTCAGGTCGGAGAAACGCACCGCCTTTAAAGCTTCGTTTTTGGCAAACAGGTTTTCCATCAGCCCTTGCATCAGCTCGCCCTGCGGATCAACCGGATGATCGAGGCTTTGGCTCCATTGCTGGACCACATTTTCAGAATATTGATTGATGGAATACAAGATGGATTCGAGCTGGGTGCTAAACACCCGTTCAACCATTTCTTCGTTTTTGCTTAAGGTTGAAAATTCCCTCACAAGGTAGAATCCCATAGGAAGGGAAACAATAATCAACAGGACCAGGCTTATTTTGGCTAGCGTTCGAACCATACGTTTTTTCTCTGTTTACTGGCAAAGGTTAAAGGTATTAAATCGAAACGGAAATTCCACCCCTCAATCCTTCAATCCTTCAATCTTCTCCTTCCCGTAGCGGCGGGCCACAATGCTGATGTAGAACAACTGAAAGGCATGGTAAATCATAACCGGCACCAAAAACAAGCTGCCAACGGAGGTATCGCCAAACAAGACCATCACCATGACCGAGCCGTGAACCAGCGACTTTTTTGAGGAGGCGAACAAGATGGTAATCCGGTCTTCGCGGTTAAAGTGCATCAGGCGGGTCAGCACTTTGGTCCCTTCAAAAATGAAAAAGAACAAGCCAATGACACTGCCGCCCAACAACAGCAACTCGTGCAGCATGATGCTGGTGAACACGCCATTCAGAAACGAATCGCTAAAACTCCGGTACACCACCATCAGAATCACAGATTTGTCGAACAGGCTCAGATAGCGCTTGTTGCGGTTGGCCCAAACACCCCACCAGCGGTGCAGCAACAGGCCAATAAATACGGGAATCAGAATTTGAACGACCAAGTCGCGGATGACTTCACCAAAGGCGAAGGCTTCGCTTTGCTTTTCCAGAAAAATACCCATCCACAGCGGGGTGAGCAAAATGCCGATGACACCGGATATGCTGGCGTTGAAAATGGCACTGGGCAGATTACCTTCAGCAATAGACACCATGACCACCGAGGAAGAGACGGTGGACGGCAGCGCCGCCAGAAAGAAAACCGCCAGCCAAAGCATTTCATTTTCGCTGCCTGCCAGCAAAGGGCGAAAGGCCAGCACCACCAAGGGAAAAACCAAAAAAGTGATGGATTGAATCAGCAAGTGCAAGCGCCAGTTGCTGAGGTCGGCTCTGAGTTTTTCGGGACTTAAGCGCAGGCCATAAAAGAAGAACAGCAGCGAGATACCGTAGCGAATGAGCACCTTCAGCTCGATGGCGCTGCCCTGCCTGCCAATGCCCGGTAGCAGGTACGCCAAAAGGATTATCAGCAGAATGCCGGAGATAAATCCGTCGGGCAAAAATCGTCTCATCGCTTGGAAATACTTGTTGGCCATGAAGCTATGCTTGTCGTTTTCTATCTGCAAAGATGGCTTTATTTCAGAAAAGACCTTGTTTCGGCGAGGAAAATATTGCGGGATTGGTCATTGGATATTGGGGTGTTGGACGACCCTGTGGTTGGATTTTGGAATCCCGTCTTTGCCGGGACAGCTTTCTAAAACACCAAGCCACCAAGTTATTAAAAACCCAACCACCTCCCTCCCGGTAAACCGGGAGTACTCCTTCTCTGTAAGGAGGAGAATTTTGGCCAGTGACATTTCGCTTGCTGTTCTCTGAAAACCTCAGCGAGTTGAGCCCTTTCTCCTCCTTGGATAGGAGGAGTACCCAAGCGCAGCGCAGGGGGAGGTGGTTTGTTCTTTCCACGATAATCAAGCTTTCCTCATTCTATGGAGATGCCGAAACAAGTTCGGCATGACTCGCCAGTGCAAAGCAAACACCCTCAGGCGAAAAGGGTCATCCTGAATTCATTTCAGGATCTGCCGGAGAGTTGAGCCAGCGCAGACTGGCCCGACGCCACCTGCACTGACAGGTTCTGCGCGAATTGAAGCTTGCAGCTCCCTACTGCCAACTGGGACTGCCAACTGCGACTGCCAACTGCGACTTCTCCCCCCCTAGTCCAGGCGTTCTCCGTTGACCACCACGTTTTTCAGGGTCAAGCCATCAAACAAGTCTTGTTTCAGTTCGCCGTTCTCGGCGGTTACTTCTACATTTTCGAAGGTGAAGTTCTTCAGGTGATCATATTCTGACACATCGATATCGGCAAAAATCTTCGTGTCGAGTTTGATGTTACGAAACACGATGTGGTTGGCCTGAGATACCGGAGGTGCTTCATGTCCTTTCAGGTCGAAGAACTGCCGCCAGGGTTTGGCAAAAAGCAGCCGGGTAGCCTGGCCGGTAATGTTTTCAACCAGAATGTACTCGTACAGCTGGGGCGTATCGGGCCGGTTTTTAAGCCACAACACACGCGAAGGGCCATCAACCTTACAATTGCTGACGATGATGTTGCGGTTGTGAATCGACTCGCTGCCGCAGGTGACCGCCGAATGACAAAAGCCAAAAGTACAATCGCGGATGATGATGTTTTTATTTGGTCCGTTGTTGGGGTCAGTATCTGCCGTGGGACCTTTGCCTCCTTTCAGGGCAATGGCATCGTCGTTGACCTCCATGTAGCAGCCTTCAACCAGCACATTGGAGCACACATCCAGGTCAATGGCATCGGTGCTGGGCGCTTTGACGGGGCTGGCGGGGGAGAAAATATGCAGATCGAGAATCTTGACGTGGTTGCATTGGTAAAAGTGGGAGGTCCAAAAGCCCGAATTCTGCAGCCGCACATCCTGCAACTGCACGTGGTTGCTTTTTTGAATAAACACCAGCCGGGGACGCGACACCTCCAGGTTGGTACAGTCGGGATTCTCTTCGCGGCGCTGCCAGAAGGCTTCCCAGTATTTCAGCCCGTTGCCGTCGATGGTTCCCTTGCCGGTAATGGAAAATCCATCCACGCCATAGGCATTCACCACTGCAGGGAAATAATCCAGGTTTTGGCCTTCCATTCGTGAGGGCATGATGGGAAAGTTGCTAATGTCATCGGAGCCCAGCAAAACGCCACCCTCGCGCACATGCAGGTGGGTGCCCGGCTTAAAAAACAAGGCGCCGGTTAAAAAACGGCCTTCGGGAATAATGACTACCCCACCCCCTTGCGCCGACGCTTCGTTGATGGTTTGCTGAATGACTTCCGTGTTCAGCGTTTGCCCGTCGCCCACCGCACCAAAGTCGGTAATGAGCAGTTGCACGCCCAGTGTATCGGGGTCGATCTTGCCGGTTTCGTTAAACCAGGCCGGTATTTCTGAGCCATCGGGGAACAAAGCTACGGGCTGGGCATCGGGACTTTGGCACGAAACCAGTTGCATCATCAAAATTGTGGCAAACAAGAAGGCGGTCATCTGTTTCATCAGAAAGTTGGTTTATGGATGTTCTTATTTCATTTTTGAAATTCGCACCATGGCGCTTTTCATTTTCCTCATACGAAGTTTCAAAGGTCGGGTTTTCAGCAAAGAATCAGCTGTAATTTTGTACACATTCGCCGGGACAAACTGTTTTTTTCTATCTGGTTGGGTGAAATGCCAAGGATTTCGAATACGCTTTGGGGTGAACAGGCGCGGTGCTGGATGTTGGACACTAGATTCTGGATGCTCGATACTGGATGCTCGATGCTGGATGCTCGATACTGGATTCCATCAGAGATTGGATTTGCGCCTACGACTGCCTGCTTCCAATCCACTTCCTCCTGCCTCGCTAAAACGGAGTGGCATCCCGAATTCATTTCAAGATCTCTTTGCTACTCGGCGGATGCCCACGCGACGAGTCATCCTGAACTTGTTTCAGGATCTGCCGGTGACTTGGAGCTTGCTGCTTTTTTTAACACGAGGATGCGAAGATGTTGAAGAAGACGAAAACCCAGGACGAACGAAAAAACCATAGCGCTCAGGGTGAAGCTTAGATTAAACCTTCATCTTTTAAGATCTCAGTAATTTGTTTTTTGGGAAGTGCTGCTTGTTCGCTTTTGTCGTAGATCGATAATAACGTGACATTCTTCTCATTCTCAGAAACAATGAGTTCAAAAGTAAGAATCCTAAAACCCCCGCTTTTGCCTTTGTTCTTTGATTTTACAGAAAGCCTGTACTTATAGATATTTCCACCTAAATCAATCGGTTTTATGCTTTCAATTCTAGTGATGAAGAGTTTTAAATCGGCTGACAAAGAATGAAACTTTCTGGCGTATTTTTTAAACTTTCGGCTGAATGTTTGGGTGTATCGAACGGTAATTCTCATTCAAAAAGCTGATCGATTGGTTTTGTTTTTCCAGCCTTCATTTCCTTAATTGATGTTCTTAATTCATTGGCTAAGTCATTTTTATGGATTTTGACAAACGCCCCGTCTTTAGCCATTTCCTTGATTAAGCCGAGCAAGTACTTGCCTTTATTATTCCGGGTGTCGATTTCTAAAATTAACTTTTCCATACCTTTTGAATGTTTCCTACAAACTTACAATTATTTTCTTGCAACAAAAAAGCTCATCCAACATAAAAGCGGTTCTCCTTTCTGAAACTAACACGCTGTTATTAAAAAGGATGAGAAAACCTTAAACCCTCAACCCGCAGGCCTGTTTACCCCAAATCAACGGAAAGAGGAATAGAAAGAAAAGCCCAACCACCTCCCTCCCGGTAAACCGGGAGGACTCCTCCTTTGTAAGGAGGAGAAAGGGCGCATCTCCCGGAGGTTTGGAGCAAAAAGCAAGCGTAATGTACTGCCGCAAATTCTCCTCCTTTCCAAGGAGGAGTACCCAAGCGAAGCGCAGGGGGAGGTGGTTTGTCCTTTCCAAGAGCTTGTCCAGAACTCGCTTCGGGAAGAAAGATCCAAGCGCAACTCCAAGGGGAGGTGCTTGGAACCTTAAATTAACTCTTCTTGATTCTTTCCCCTCGCAAACGCCGCATTTTTCCGTCCGGCAACCGCCGGATCAGGATCTGCCGGCTAAAACCAAGCTTTCCTCGTTCCATGGAGATGCCGAAACAAGTTCGGCATGACTCGCCATAACATACATCGCAAACGCCCTGGGCGAAAAGTGCCAAGCTATCCGGCAACCGCCGGATCAGGATCTACCAGCGAGTTGCGCTACTTGCAGCTTGTAGCTTGAAGCTAAAGGCGACTGGCACTGCAAGTCTCTCTGGCTCCTCCAAACCTCTGTGGTTGGACAGACATGAGGCTTGCAGCCAACCACTGCCTACCGTCACTGCTCACTGCGACTGTCCCCTGCCTCCATCGTCTAAGGCGCTTCAATGCGGTAGCTGCTGCTTTGGGTGAAGGTTTGTCCAAACTGGTCGGTCACTTTCACTTCGATGGTGTGGTCACCCACGTCCAGGTTGTTTGGAATACCCGTGCGCCAGAGGTGGGTACTGGCTTTTGGGTTCGAAGGGCGCCGGCCGTCCAGCAATTCCTCGGTGAAGTCCCACTCGTGCAAAAGGTGCAGGTAGGCCGGGTCGTAGTCGTTCATATAACTCATTCGTTTCCACTCCCCGTCATCAATGCGGCAGTACACGGTATCGCGTTCGCTACCCATAAAAAAGTTGACCACAATACCGGCTGAGGTCCGTTTATTTTGTTCCAACACTTTGGGCGCAAAAATCTCAAACTGGTAGTCTGGCGATTGACCAGCCACCTGGTAGCGTAGCTTATACTCATTCCCCGAGAAACTCAAAAGCGCATAGCCCTTGGGTGTTCCGTCGCGCATGGTCGAGATCGGCACCCCTTGTTCGTTCAGGCGCCCACTGTACCAATCGCCCGAGGTAGTACCGGCATTGTAGTGGTAGTGAGGCTGCTCCTGCAGCCAGCCGTGTTCCGCAGTCATAAAATCCTGGCGCTGCAAATGGGTGTGTGCCGACATGGACAATGTATGCGGATAGTCCTTTAGCAATTCGAAGAGGCGGTTGCGGTCCTCATCGCGGAAGGCGTCGCCGTCGGGCTCGCTGATGGGGATATGAAAAGCCAGCACCACCAAATGATCTTTGGGAACAAACTGCAAGTCGTTTTCAACAAACCGGAGCTGGTCTTCGCGAAAGCCACCCCAATAACCGCGGCTATCGCGCGGGTCGGGATACAAAATATCATCGAGCACAATGAAGTGCACTTGTCCATGATTAAAGGCGTAGTTCGCCGGCCCAAAGTGGGTTTCAAAGGTTTCATCGGTCAGGTGGTCGGCCTCCCCGTCGTAGTTCATATCGTGGTTGCCCATCACATTAAACCAGGGAATGCCAATGGCGGCCACCGCCCGTTTATAGGGATCAAACAAGTTGAGGTCGTCGCCCACCAAATCGCCGAGACTAAGGCCCAAATCAACGCCCTGGACCTGTTCCAGCTCCGAGACAATGCCTTGGGCAAAAAAATCAATTTCCTGTTGGGTGTAGGGCTGCGGATCACCAAAGACCAGCATTTGAAAGTCGGTTTTTTCTTCTGAAGGAAGCAGCGCAAAGTCAACCGAGCGGGGAAGTTTGCCGGTGGGTTCGCTGCCTTTGTACTTCAAATCGGGAGAGCCCTCTGGCTTATGGATGGTGTAGAACTGTGGCAGGTTAAATTCGTTGACCGGCAACTGGTAGCCAGCCGGTTTAATCACAAAAATGATCTGATCGTCGGAAGCAGGCAGCTCGTACGCGCCTTCCGCATTGGTTTGCACCACCTCAAGGCCATTGGAAACCGCCACTCCGGAAACCCCTTGCTCACGGCGGTCTTTCCGGTTGTTTTGGTTCACATCTTCATAAACAAAGCCACGCACCACCGACTGTGCAGCAACAAACAGGGGGGCCATTAAGAACAGACAAGCAACGATTCGAATCCAATAATTTTTCACGGTTTTCAGGTTTTATGCATCAGGATGCTGGTTTAACAATGACGCCCGTTTCCGGGCAACTTGACTAAAATAACAATCTCATGGCGAATTTGCTCGATGAACCAGAGATATCTGCTTGATGCCGGATTTTTTAACGCGAAGACACGAAACCACCAAGTTTATCAAGAAGAAACAGGCCCAACCACCTCCCTCCCGGTAAACCGGGAGTACTCCTTCCGTCCCCGAGTACTCGGGGCCGGACAGGCTCTTTGTAAGGAGGAGAATTTGGGCCAGTGGCATTTCGCTTGCTGTTCTCTGAAAACCTCAGCGAGTTGAGCCCTTTCTCCTCCTTTTCAAGAGCTTGTCCCGAACTCGCTTCGGGAACTAGGCTTTACACACAAATATGATGGGGTCGCAGGACCGATTAAAGTTATTGGCTTTTCCGAGAGAAACCGATTACCCCAACGGGGTTAAATATCAATAGCCCTGGGTGGAGTGAAACGGAACCCAGGGTTGAAATGCGCAACATCAAACCAGGCGCAATCACCCAGTTTTTGAATGCTCCCAGCCAGCATGCGCCGCATCGCAAAACGTTTGTTTTATTGTCAATGCGTCCTTGTCCTTATGCCGGACGGGCACATCCTTTTTCATTGATAAAAAGGATGCAAAAATCTAGTCAAAGTGACCCTTCTCCCCACCTCAGGATTTTTTCTTTCCGGCGCACAACCCTGAATACCCACCAAAAATCCTTCCCACCAACGCCGGCCCGGGCGACTTTGACGGCCCACGCCGCTTTCACCTTAGGGTGAAATAGGGGACTTAAGGATCGAAACTTTTTCCTTGGGTTCTGTCGCCTGGCCCTTTCATAAAAGTCCAGATCAAGTGAGGATTAATACGCATAGAGTTGTCTATTAAGGGTAGTTTCCTTTGACGGAAGGGGTGGCCCCGAGTACACGGGGACGGAGTGGTTTCTCCTTCCCAAGAAGCTCACCCATGGCTTTTTTAAGTTTACAAGTCGCCCATGATTTCTGAAAATATTTTAAAGGACTGGACGCGGGTTTGATGGTCAAAAATATGCGATGTGATCATGATCTCATCGGCCTGGGTCAGTTCCAGGAAAGCTTTTAGATTTTCGCTTAGTCTATCGCGCCCGCCAATCAGAGCATAGGTCAGCATCTGATCGATCTCACGCTGAAAGATCCCCCAGGCACTGGTCTGTGAAGGATCATCGGGTGGCTGCATCAGTTCTCTTCGTCCGGTGATGATTCCCAGGATCAGCCGTTTTAAGGTCGTCGCCTGCCGTTCCGCTTCTTCATCGGTCTCGGCGGCAATCACCTGGCTGCAAACCATCACATAGGGTTTGTCAAGTTGTGGCGAAGGCTGGAAATTTTCGCGGTAGATCTCCAAGGCGGCCAGCAGTTGAGCCGGCGCAAAATGGCTGGCAAATGCGTAGGGCAATCCCTGTGATGCTGCCAGATAGGCGCTGTCGGTGCTTGAGCCCAGGATCCACACCGGGACATCGGTGCCCTCGGACACAAAAGACCGCACGGCACTGTTCCGGTTGTCGGCAGAAAAATATTGCCGTATCTTCTTCACTTCATTGGGAAAATCGTGCACAGCCACCATCCGGTCTGAGCGTATTTCACGGGCTGTCAGCTGGTCGGTGCCCGGCGCACGGCCTAAACCCAGGTCAATCCGCCCGGGAAAAAGCGAGGCCAAGGTTCCAAATTGTTCCGAAACGATCAAGGGCGAATGGTTCGGCAGCATGACCCCGCCCGAACCGATCCGGATGCTTGTGGTGCCTTGCGCCAGATACCCAATGATGACCGGGGTTGCGGCACTGGCCACATTGGGCATGTTGTGGTGCTCGGCCACCCAAAAACGGGTGTAACCAAACTGTTCCGCCTGTCGTGCCAGGTCGAGGCTATGCTGTAAAGCTTCGCGCGGCGAGGATCCTTCGGCAACAGGTGCCAACTCCAAAACCGAATAAGGAATGTTTTTCTTTGATGTCATAGTCTAAAACCGATTGAACTACTACTAACAACAAGCCAGCCGATTTGATTAAAAACAGCTCCTCATTTTTCAGCGTTCCTGCACCTATAAAAAAAAGATCGGCCATTGGCCGTTAGTGCTACTCTTTATGAGTATGGTTGAACATCTTGGAATTTGAGACTGATCACTGTCACTGCCGACTTCCTCCTCACCTTATCAATAATGATTCTATATTATGCTTTTCGATAAATATTTTGTTGGAACTATTAATCCATCTTTCGTAAATTGAACCATAAAATTGCGGAAAGTAAACCGCCGGCTGGTCATCAACCAATCCGGGTTCGAAGTCAGGAGCGGAAGAAGAGGCCGGCGGAACTGCCGCAATATAGAACTAAATTCTATGTTTTCATGAGTTATCAAGAAGATTTTGACGCATGGAAAGACCAAATTGAGAGTCTTCCATCCGATCAAGTCAAGCTACCCAATCAACCCATTGATGATTTTGTAGCAAGTACCGAAACCCTGGCTGTTGAAGCCAATGAAGACCGCGAGGCACTGGCTGCCGCCGGTATGGATGTGACCCTGATTGATGAACTGCGGCCCCTGAGTGGCGCCCTGCGCTATTGCCAGGCCGTGTGGATGAGTGAGTATCGTGCCCGCGAAGAAGCTCAAAAGGAATGGTTGGAGCAATCTCCGCAAGCGTATCAATTGCGGAATGAGCTTTTGCACCACCTGGCATTTGCCTATCGGCATCACAGCGAAGCGCTGCAAAAAGTAATGCGGATCCGCGAAGGAGCCACCCACGCCGATATGGTGCAGGATTTGGTTGATATCGCCCTGTTGGGTGAGAAGTATCCCGAGCCACTGACGGCCATTAATTTTGATATGGCTCTGCTGGAGCAATCGCGTACGGTGTCGCATGCCATGTCGGAGCTGCTGGCAGCCTCCAATGGAGCGGCAGGCGACAGCAGTGCCAACAAACAAATGCGGGATAAAGCATTCACCTTACTCGCCGAAAAGGCCCGAATTGTTCGTGATTATGGTCAATATGTCTTTTGGAAAGATGAAAACCAAAAGAAACGCTATTACGCTTGATTTTATTGGTCCCCGGGCAGCTAAGACCCTCCCCGGGGACCTTTAACCCTCCACAACGCCAACCGACCCTCCACAGCGAGAACAAAGCCGCCACAGCGAGAAGAATCTTATCCACAACGGGGGAAATGCCGCCACGACGGGAAAAATCTTATCCACAACGGAAAAAAAGCGTCCACAGCGCGAAAAATCTTGTCCACAGCGAAAAAAATGCCGCCACAGCGGAAAAAATCTTGTCCACAACGAAAAGAAAGCGTCCACAGTGCGAAAAATGCTATCCACAACGGAATGAAAGCCGCCACGACGGGAAAAATCTTGTCCACAGTCAGAAAAACGCCGATTGGAAATAGGTGGTCATGCCCAATCATTTTCATGCGATTGTCATTATTGGTGAAAACGATTACCGCGTCTCTACATCCGGCAAACCCGCGAATAAATTCGGGCCACAATCCAAAAATCTGGCATCGATCATTCGTGGGTTTAAATCGGCCGTTACCATGGGCGCCCGTAAAATCGATTCCGAATTTGCCTGGCCATCCCGGTTTCACAACCACATCATCCGCCATCCGAAATCGTTCCAGCGAATTTCAAACGATCCGCCAGCTGCCGGACCAACCCGGCCAACTGGACGGACGATCGATTGAATCCGGACAAGCAAAAACATGGACATGGGGAGAATGGGGGGTGTGGGGTGTGTAAGCGGGCAATAGAAGATTCTATGAAACGCACAAAAAATAATTTTAGGCCAGTGGGGTTTTGAACCCTTTGCATGATTCTCGGAAAGACCCTGAAACAAATTCAAAAGGATGCTCTGCAAGTGGGCACGGGGGTAGACTTTGAGGATTTGCATTGACAAAACAACCCTATTGCGTAACAGAATGCCCTGACTACTCAGAGACGGCCAGCGATCGGAAACGACCTTTCAAGTCGATCACGTCAAAGACCCAAAACCACTTTTTTAAGCTTTTTCTGTAGCTGAATGACAAAATCAATCCTGTCTTCCCTAAAGTTGCCAGATGGATATTTTTCGTAGTTCTCAAATTTCTGCTTTGTGTATTCAAGTGACTCCAAGATAAAATCAAGATCCTCTTTTTCAAGGTCTACTTTCATATATTATTTGTTTTTAGTGTAATCGTGATCAAATCCATTTCTCGATAAATACAGCATAAATTTCTGTAAGGCATCTGAAGCATAAGGTTCCTTTAACCTCCGTATTCTTCTGATATTGAAATTGAATTCGTCGTCTCTTCGGTTGTATGGTCTTTGAGGCAATCCTTTCAAGGATGTGTCAAGAGATATAACTGGCTTTAAAAATACTTCAAGCTGTCGAAGTTTTTTCACGTGCGTCAAAGCATCTTCGAGTTCACAAAGCTTATTTTTACAGTTTAAATAATGCTTTCTCAACTTCTTATATCTCAGTTGTAAAGGAAAATGAAAAAGTTCACTTTCAAGTTCTTCTTTCTTCAAATCTATTTTGCAAACTCCATCTGAATCAAAAATAGCTAAATCTAAAACATCCAGTCTCAAAGAGTAATTACGTGGAAATTTCACAAACAGATCTTTACATTCAATTTCAACATAGAGATGCGAATGCAATGGTCGTTCTTTTACAATCTCAACTATTGAAGCAACTTCAAAATCATGGTCTCTGCTTCCTTTTTTTCGGATAGAAATGTTACATGGCTGAACCAACAATATATATTGCTTCTTGCCTAACTGAAAGATATCTCCATTAGCTAGCGGATAATGTAAGAGATTAACGGTCTCTGAAGCATCGAATATTTCTTTATTTCTTAAATCAATAGCCTGCTCGCTCCATCTAACCTGCTCATTTTCTACAACAATCCTATCATAAGAACGAATTGTCGCTATCGAAGAATTAAACTTTGATCTTATTTTCGGATCCGTAATCGAATCTTTTAGTGACGAATCTTGGATTATACTTGAAACTCGAAATAGAGTATTCATCTCCCAAATACCTTCCTGAATCGAGGTTCTTTGAACGATATGGTTATATGTTTCTGGGGACATCTCCCTTATCTCCTTTATTACATTTCGCTGTGCGTTCTTTAGTATCTCGATTGACTGATCCTTTAATTTTTCAACCTCCTGAACAAGAATTACATTCTTAATTCCTTCGATAAAAGACCATTTGGGATCGGAACTAAATGATTCCTTCGAAATAGGATAGAACTTCGCTGCAATTTCGGGAGCGATGGTGTATGTGGTACACCATTCTTTTTTTTTATTAAATTCTTTCCCCACAGAGATGAGATGGGAAAAAACAGCGCAGCAAGTTTGTTCTATATAGTCGCCGGTATTGAGTGTTTCTAGTAGATAATATATTCCGTTTTTCTGCGGGTCTTTTAACTCCATGTCAAATAGACAAAGTACTCTATCGTTGGCATTCAATATCGTCGTCGAAAAGAAATTTTCCCTCTCTTTCTCCCATTGCTCTGGTGAAAATGTTTCAACATATTTTGGCATAAAAGATTTTAGACTGATAACCGGAGAAATATTGACGACATCATCATCTTTACCCTGGGCTTCATAAATCATTTTCATATGTTCATATTTGCTAAGAACATCTAGGTCCTCCCATATTTTTTCCAGCCCGCGATTAAAAATAGGATCAGGATCGCTCCAATTAACGAAGTCCAGACTAGGAGCACTCACTTTTTCTTTCTTCAAAAATTTCAAGTTTCCTATAAACTCCTCTTTTAGGTTTTCAATAGAAAAACGGTCATCGATGTATGCAATCTTTCTTATTCCCGCTTGCTCCAATAACTGGGCTAAAGCTGCTGTCGGATCATTTGCTGTTGTGATTGATGAGGTCATTTCTTAATCACGTTAGAAAGGTTAATTGTGAATTTATATCTACGCTTATTTTCATTTAAATCTGGTGCTAAACTTATTGTACAACCAATTGAATCCAACAATTGCTGGACAATAAATAATCCCAATCCTCGGCCGGTCGATTTTGGTTTCAATGTAACGAATGGTTCAAACAAACTTTCTTGTACATTTTTCGAAACACCAAAACCATTATCAAAAATATCCACCCATGGTTTCTGTATTACAATGGAGATTTGAGGTTTGAATTCAGGTTCATTCCGTTTTCTATCATTTAACCAGTATTCCGAATTAAGAATAATGTTATCGGTTACCTGAGTAAAAACGCCGCGGTTCATTTCAACTTCAAAATCATCTGTAATTATTAAATCAAATTCAATATTTTGCCGTTCAAACCGATTCTGAAAGAAATCTTCTTGAGATTTGAAGAAACTACTAACAAGAAAATTCTCTTTTTTATCACGAACATATTTCAATGCAGGATCAAGGTGCTTCAATTGAACTCTCAAACCTTTAATTGTAGACGTGATATACTCAAAGAAAACATACATATCCGAATTGGAAAGAGTGTTGTTCTCCAGTTTCTTTGAATAAAAGCTCGATTTTTCAGCCAATTGGTCTGAAATATTTTTGAACTCGTGACTAACCGTTTCTGCAGTTAGGCCAAGACCTGCTAATTCCGAAAAGTTATTAAGCTGTTCATCTAGGATCTCGATCTTGGATTTTAATACAGTTATTGCTTCGTCCAATACCTCCACCTGCTCAATGATCGGAAGTATCTCATTTAATGATATTTCAGCATTTTCTAATTGAAGAGACATTTTAGCAAAGTATTCTGCGTATTTCTTTTCTGTTTCGTTTGAGAATAGCGGCGATCGCTTAATCCTATTAGCTTCTTGTTGTATCTCTTTACGCGTTGTTGCTATGCTCACTTTGGCTACTTTCGCATTGTCTTTTACCAATTTAGCTTTATCTATTGGTTGTTGTAGCGCATTAAAAGATTGTGATATTGTCTGGATTTTTCTGTTCTTCGTACTGTGTTCCAGGATAAACTCATTGTAATTACGTCGAACAAAATTTAAGAATCGATTGCATTCATCTCTAATAAAGAAAGCCATGCTTTCAAAATTTCGAGAATAAGGATTAGAAACCAGCCCTTCCCGGTCGGTTTTGTCTTTCAAGTTGCCGTTTTCATATTCATCAATGGCAATGTAGCCGATTACGTTAGAAGGCCTCAAATAATAATATGAAGTCCCAGTTGTTTGAGCCTCTCTTAATCTTAACCAGTCGTTCCCATCTAATCCAAACGGTTTAACAGCAAATCCGTTCCTATAGATTTTAATCCCAATTTGCTGCTCTGCAAATTCCCTATAGTTTGAGAATGAGCTAAAAGCAGACTGAAATTTTTCTTCAGAATTAACCCAGCGATCAAAAGAGAATTCATGAATTTCACCTGTGAAATTCCCCGGATGGGCAATTCCTCCATCTGTAATTTCAAGTTTAGACAAATCGGAATGAAGTTCAAACTGTTTTGAAAACGATAAAAAGAAACTTCCCTCTTCCATTCTCTGAAGGTTGAAATCGTTTTTCTTAAGTTGCAAGAAATCTTGAAACTTTCTACCCCTGTCTGGTTCTATAAATTGGAAATATTCGTCTTTCCGTTGTCCGATTAACTTTTCAGGGCGGATTTTGCCAGTTATAAACAATAAATCGTTTTTTAAGTGGAAAGAAAAACATGAAAGTGCAATATCTCTGAGTGCGACGTTCTCTTCAAGCAAATCTATGCTTTCACCATTCACCTTTAAGAAAACTTCAAAAGGCTTATTATCTTGATATGGAGATATCATTTGAGATATCTGTCCTTTAAAAGTCTCTAAGTTTTTTCCTTTCCACACTTCAGCATCCTTAATATTGGAAAGAATTAACGTCGTTCCCTTCCTCTTTGAATCTAGCTCCTTATAATCAATAGGAATCTCACTTAACTTTATGTTTTTCTCAAAATCCTCCCAATTAAAGGCAATGTGAATTTGGTTTTTATTTTCTCTAGCAGTAAATATCTCACAGCATTTTGCTAAACGTTGAGTGCTTAATCTTCCAAGCCCCTTCTCTCCAAGTGGCGCTCTTCCCTTTGCTGTTTTTGCTTTAAGTAGTTTAAGGTTCCTTTTTGAAGAAGTAGAAATTATCAGCCATGCATTTCTGATAACTTGTAAATCCATGCCATCTCCATCATCTTCAACCAAAATATATCCTTTATGATCAGGATAGAAAAGAGAAGGATTTGAATATTTATTTGTAGTATCGATCTCAACTGAAACATAAGTCGCATCTGCATCATAGGCATTTTTAACAAGCTCCATTAGCGCTGTTATTTCATCTGTAACAAGTTCTTCCCCGAGCTGTTTTACTACGTGTGGATTTATATCAAAGCGTAAATTTTGTAGCATTTTGAATCAATAGGGTTTTCGGAAGATAAGGATTTTTTCTTTACTCATTGTTTTACTGATGTTATTACGACTAGGCATTCGCTTATATAATATTTCACGCTCAACATCCGAAATAAATTTTATCCCCTTACTTTCCATCAGCTCAATCAAGATCAAATCATTCCGGATCTCTCTACCTGCAACATGTCGATTCCCAATTGTCCAAATTAAATAGGCATTTAGACTCAGATTTTCGATAATGCGATCAAGCGATATCTCAAAATCATTTACAAATGCGATTGTTTTTGAGAGTTTCCTCTGATCTTCAGCAGGAAAGCTTTCGAAGAAATCTTTGAGTGCTTTGGTCTTTGCAAATAATTGTTCTTTATTGTTGATAACTTCTTTCTCAATTCTACCCCCTAGACTGACTCTATCGATCTCTTGAGTAGTTCTTAGAAAGTTATAATCAAGATCATCATCAATATCTTTTAAATTTATCCATTGCAAAGGCAAATAAGCATGTTGCCCATAAGTGACAGTTGTATGGTTATCGCCATAAGGAGGAGAAGATACGAGCAAATTGTATTTTAATGAGGTCTTGATCGATTGAGATGTGTCGCCCCAGCAGATACGGACGTTATTGGTGTAATAATTATCTTTTTTATATCCCTTGCTTGTTAGTTCTGCATCAAATCGAATTATGTCATCTAAGCTTCGCCTCGCGATTTTTCTGAATTCAGTAATTGGCGATATTCTTCTGTTCATAATCTCCAGTTGAGGCCTTTGGTGCAATTTATAGGTCGATGTTCTGTCATTGCTAGTGATTCTAACAGTTTCTGCTAGCGCAATCCAAAAGAATTGTCGCAAATCTAAATCTTCGAACGACTGAATCACTCGCCTAATTTTTGATAGCTCAATTTGAGTTTGTACAGTAAACCACTTATTGATGTTTGGGAAATTCACTTCCACTTTGTTTGATGAGTCTTCATCGATTCTCTTTGTGAATATCGACACCCCTTCATTAAGCTTTGCCAAATGAAATACTTTAGTTTTAACTTTGGATAGAAGTACCGCCAAAGGATTTATATCTTGACCAAAGCAATTCAATCCGTATTTCATCGCAATTATAATACTTGTTGCAGACCCCATGAATGGATCCATCATTAAGGCATCAGAGGGAAGAAATCTTCTTATTGCTCCTACAACAGCTTCTTGGCTCATTGGAACCATCATGGCGGGATATTGAAATAATCTATGAACGTTGTCTGCCCTGCAATTCCTGGATGCATTTAGCTGATCCTGATCAATTTGTTTAATACAATTTAAGATTTCAAAGTCAAGGTTGCCAGAACTCATCATGGATAAATATATAATTGATCAAAAGTAATCAAAAATGCTTAACAGTAAATTTTCAAACGGCTAAAATACTTTTACCATCAAATCACTGGCAAACATACATCCGATGCCATTCCAAAAAATCGGGGTGGGGTAAATACTTGGCCGGTTTGATTAATGGTTTCCCTTCGAACTGCTGAAACCATTGTTGGTAATAGGATCGGGTACAATAATCCTTTGTGCTTGGCGCCAGAACGAGTTTGTACTTTTCATCAAATGAAATCAAACCTCTATCGAAAGCCCTGTCAAAATGGGCACTCAAGCAAATCCCGTTGGACGGATTGAGCCGTTCTTCTTTGTTTTCGGCCCAAGGAATAATATGGCTGGCAATCAACAGTTCGGGCATGTCGATTCCGGTAACAGCGCATTTTCCGGTATAGTTAGCCAGCACAATCTGCCGAAAAACCGATTGGTTCACGCGCACTTTTACTTCGCGGACTTTGGTTTCGCCTTTTAAGTTTTCCGTACCGGTCAACAACTCGGCATACTTGGTTTCAATTTCCTGGTGCTCTAACTCAGCCAAAATCCGTTCGCTTTCAAACAGCAATTCTTCCTTATTGTGGATAAACTCATCCCAAATGGGTTGCACCTGTCGGATACCCCCTGTTAATCCCCGGACTCCACGTTCCTGGTGGTAAGGGTCAACACTGGCAAAGTTGCTTAGCCGCATGGACATGGCGCTCGGTGTGCGCCCAACAAGTTCAGCCAAATGAATGATCTCAGGTGTTCGGTGATGCAATTTCCCAAAAGGCAAACGTAAGTACAGGTTCAAGGCGAGGATCAGTTCTTCGCGGGTCCAAAGTCGTCGTTCGGTGGGCATAAGTTCGGTTATTTTTTGCCTGACTAATGTAGTAAACAAAACTTAGATGGCCAATACGGTTTCATTCGTGCATCGTGCACATCCATGCAACAAAGATAGGGAGTTTTAGCGGGCGGATTGGGGCGGGACTGACCACCTCCTTCCCGAAGCGAGTTCGGGACAGGCTCTTGGAAAGGACAACCACCTCCCCCGTGGAAAGGACGAACCACCTCCCCCTCGCGTTGCTCGGGTACTCCTTCCGTCAGAGGCCGGACAGGCTCTTGAAAAGGAGGAGAAATGCTCAACTTGCGGGGGTTTGCTGTTGATAGCAAGCAGTATGTCACTGGCCAAAATTCTCCTCCTTACAAAGAGCCCTTCCTTCCCCGAGTACTCGGGGAAGGAAGGAGTACTCCCGGTTTACCGGGAGGGAGGTGGTTGGGAGTATTTCTTCTTCATCAACTTGGTGGCTTGGTGTTAAAAAAAGATTCAAGCTGTACGATTCAATCAAAAAAAATTGAGCGCCCCACTTGTTGTGAGACGCTCAATGATCAGGCGTTAGGAAACGCTTGACTTAACTTTTGGCTTCCCCGATTTCGGCCTGGGGCTGGTTTTCTTCGGGAAGCATGCCTGTCCACTTTTTGATGCGGTAGTTGATGCGGATGGTGAGCATATACATCACCGGTGCAATGAGCAGGGTGAGGAAGGTGGCAAAGCTCAATCCGAAGATCACCGTCCACGACATGGGCCCCCAAAAGGCGACACTCTCGCCACCCAAGGAAAAGTCGGGGTCGAAATGGGTGTACAGCGTAATGAAGTCGAAGTTGAAGCCCACCGCCAGTGGCACCAGTCCGAGCACGGTGGTAATGGCCGTGAGCAACACGGGCCGCAGCCTGGTTTTTCCGGCAATGACCAAACATTCAATTTCTTCTTTGACCGGCAGGAAAGCCCCTTCGCTGTAGTTCAGCTCATCGCGCCGCCGCTTGCGCATCAGGTCGATGTAGTCGATGAGCACAATGCCGTTGTTCACCACAATACCCGCCAGGGAGATGATCCCGATTCCGGTCATGATGATGACAAACTCCATTTTGAAGATGGCCAATCCGAGGAACACCCCGATGGTGCTAAACAGCACGGTGATCATGATGATCATGGGCCGGATGAAGGAGTTGAACTGGGTCACCATGATCAGGCCAATGAGGGCCACGGCTACCAGCAAGGCAAAGAGGAGGAAGTCGCTGCTTTCGTCCTGCTCCTGTTGTTCGCCGGTAAAGGCATAGTCGTAACCGCCGGGCATTTCGTAGCTGGCCAGCACCTGCCGGATTCGGGCATTCACCTCGTTGGCGTTGAAACCTTCGGTGACATTGGAGCTGATGGTGAGCACCCGCTTGTGGTCAATGCGGTTCACCTTGTCGTAGGTGGACGAGTACTCAAAGTCGGCCAAGGCCGAAATGGGAATGCTATTGCCTTCCACCATCAGCTTTTGGTTCATCAGGGTCGACACGTCGTTGCGGTATTCTTCTTTCAGGCGAATGAAGATATCGTACTCATCTTCGCCGTCTTTAAAATCGCCCACATCGTAGCCATACAGCGAATTACGCAGGGCCATGGCGATTTCCTGGGTCGACAGTTCGTAGCGGCGGGCCTTGTCGCGGTCCACCTTCACCAGCATTTCGGGCTGGTTCACATTGATGTCCAGCTTCAGTTCTTCCAATCCGGGAATGTTGTCGCGGTTGATCCGGTTCATGAAGTCGTCGGTAATCTTGATGAGTTGTTCAAAGTCGTCGCCACTCACCTCAATGTTCACATCGGCACCCACCGGCGGCCCGTTCTCTTCTTGTTCAACAAAGATTTTTGCACCCACAAAACCCCGCAGGTTGCCCGACAGCTCCCGCATAATTTCGGCCGTGTTGATGCCATCGCGCAGCTTAAACTCCACAAACGAAATGGAGGTGAGCGATTTGTTGGGGCTCTGGTCGTTCTCGAACATGCCGCCTTTGCCGTTGCCCACCGAGGTGGTGACCGACTTGACAATGGACTGGTAAGGTTCGAGGGTCCGGTTGATGATATCTTCTACCTGGCGCGACACCACATCGGTGCGGTCGATGGAGGTTCCCAAAGGCAGCTCCATGGTGACATAGATGGTTTGCGGGTCGGTGCTTGGGAAAAACACCACGCTGGGTTGGCGCACCCCGTAAAACCAAATGGACACGACGAGCAGCAGGAAGGTACCGCCAAAATAAAGGATGGGCTTCCAGCCGGTGAGTGCACTGCGCAACTGGCGTTCGTAAAAGTTTTCGAGCCACACCAAAAAACGGGTTTGAAACCAGCGTGCCCACGGGCGAAACACCAGCACATTGAGCACCATGAGCAGGGCCACCGTCATGATGAGGTTACCCAGCAAATAGATTTTGGCCAGGTAAAACACCGCGGCAATCGCGGTGAGGATGACGGCGTGCTTCACCGTTTTTTTCCAATCCACCTTTCTGCGGATATCATCAATTTTCATGAACCGCGCAATGAATGGCGGGTTGAGCACCAGGGCAACAAACAGCGACGAGGCCAGCACCACAATCAGGGTTTGTGGCAGGATGCCCATAAATTCGCCCACAATGCCTTCCCAGAACATGAGGGGCACAAAGGCCGCCAGGGTGGTCAGGGTGGAGGAAATGATGGGATAGGCAATTTCGCTCACCCCTTTTTTGGTGGCACTTAGCGTGGAATAGCCCAGCCCATGCAGGCGGTACACGTTTTCGACCACCACAATGGCGTTGTCCACCAACATCCCCAGGGCCAGAATCAATCCGTACAGCACCATGGAGTTCAGGGTGATGCCCATCTGGTCGAGAATGACAAAAGAGATGAACATGGACATGGGAATGGCCAGTCCCGAGAACAGGGCATTGCGGAAACCCAAGAAGAGGAACAGCACAAAAATCACCAGGATCATCCCCATGATGATGCTGTTTTCGAGGGTGGCAATGTCGTTTTTGATGTAGGTTGACATGTCGTCGGTGACAATGATCTCGAGGTTGCGTGGCAAATAGCCCTGCTCCACCTGCTCATCCAATATGTTTCGGATTTTGGCGGTGGCATCCAGAATGTTGGCGCCACTCTTTTTCACCAGTGCCAGGGTCACCACCGGCCGGTTGTCGAGCCGCGAAATGGTTGACTTTTCCTTGTATCCATCCACCACATCGGCCACCTCGCGCACATACACCGGCTTACCCTCATTCAGTTTGATAATGGTGTTGCGAATCTGGTCCATGTTGGTGTAGTCGGCTTCGGTACGCACCACACGTCGCGTTTGGTCGGCTGTAAATTCACCGGCGCCAATGGTCACATTCTCCATTTGCAGGGCCAGGGCGATGTCATCGTAGGTGATGCCACGCGCTTCCATCTTGTATGGATCAACATTGACCTGTATTTCGCGGTCGTCGATTCCCCGGATATTGGCTTCCGAAATTTCGGGCAGGCTTTCAAACTCATCCTGCAAGATTTCGGCATACTTCTTCAGATCGCGCATGCTGAAATCGCCCGAGATGTTGACATTCAGAATGGGGAACTCCGAGAAGTCGAGGTCCATCACCAGCGGATCGTCTTCCAGGTCGCCGGGCAGGTCGGAGCGGGCCTTGTCCACATTGTCCTTGGTGTCCTGCAAAGCCTGCTTGATCTCCACATCGGTATTGAACTCCACCACAATGGTGCTCACATCCTGGTACGAAGCCGAGGACACTTGCTTGACCCCGTCCATCCCTTTCAGTTCCTTTTCAATGGGCCGGGTAATCAGGTTTTCAATATCCACCGGCGAGTTACCGGGATAGATCGTTTGGATAAAAACATAGGGAACGGCAATTTCCGGAAACGACTCCCGGGGCATTTGAACGTAGGAAAACAATCCGAACACCACCAGCATACCGGTGAGGATGTAGATGGTAATCTTGTTTTTAAGCGCCAGGTAGGCCGGTCCAAACTTCCGCGTAATGTGTTGCGAGTTATCGTGTACTTTTTCTTTCTTCATGCTTATGGGTTTTTACAGCGATCCAGGCTGTTCATGAATTGATATGCACCACGGTTCCGTCAATGACCTGGCTAAATCCTTCGGAAACGACTTTCATGCCGGCTTCCAGGCCTTGCGTCACTTCGGTGCGGTTGTTGTCGGACACGCCGGTCTGCACATAGACTTTCCGCGCGACCTGGCTGTTCCCCTCGGCCTCAACCACAAAGGTGTATTTCCCTTTGAAGTCTTCCTTGATGAGGATGGAAGGAATGACGATGGCCTCTTCAGCCACGTAATCGCGAAGCTTCACCACCGCATCGAGGTTGGGCTTAATCAGGTTGTCCTTATTTTGAAGGTCGAGGCGGATGCGGAATGTCCGGTTGTTGGGATCGATAAAATTACCAATCATCAGGATTTTGGTGGTGTGGGTTTTGCCAATGGCCGGGAAGTACACCTGCACTTCATCGCCCTGCTCAATCTTGGTGAGGTACGACTCGGCCACATCGGCATACACCTTGATCTTTTGAATGTTCACCAACTTGGCAAAGGGCACCTGGGGACTGGCAATCTGTCCCTGCTTCTGGTAAATCACGTCAATCACTCCATCCACCGGAGCCACAATGCTCGACATGCTTCTTTGGGCTTTCAGTCCTTCCAGTTGCTGCTCCAACGAGTTCATGGTCGATTTGGCTTGCAGGTACTGCAACTCCGAACCAATGTTTTGGTCCCACAAATTTTTCTGACGCTCGTAGGTGGTGCGGGCCATCTCCAGGTTGATTTCCACTTCATCGATGGTCCGTTCAATGGGTTCGGCATTCAGGGTCGCCAAGACCGTTCCTTTCGAAACGCGCTGTCCTTCCTTCACCTTGATGTCCAGAATCTGTCCGGAACCTTCGGGGCTGACATTCACTTCCTGGTCGGCTTCCACGCTGCCGCTCACTTCAATAAAATGCTCAAACTTTTGAGGTTGAAGTTCGGTAAGCACCACTTCAACTTTATCTTCTTCGGTGGTGGCTTTCAGCTCTTTTTCAAGCTCGGCTATTTTCACCTCCAGCTCGTGCAGTTGCTGCTTGTATTCCACCAGCTGGGCTTGTTTTTCCTGGCTCTCATTACCGGCGTTACCAGCAGCACAGGAAGCCAAAAGGACAACAACCAAAAGGCCTGCGAGCTGATGCATCAATTTTTTGTTTTTAACGATTCGGTTCATCTTGTTTCTTGTTTAAAGTTTTCCAATTGCTTTGTCTAGGGTAATCTTCGAGTTCAGGAGTTGAATGACGGAGGCCACCCAGGCTCCCTGCGCCTCAATGTACTGGGTTTCGGTTTGCGAAAGCTCTACACTGCTACTGATCCCGTTGTTGTACTTGATGGTTGTCTTGTCGTAAATCTTCCGGGCCAGTTGTTTGTTGTCCACATCGTTTTTGAGTTGATCCACGGCACTTTCAATGTCGGCCACTGCCGTCAGGTAATCTTTCTGCAAGGTTTGCTCGGCCAGTTTCTGATCGTTTTCCGCTTGCTGGTAGGCAAACTGCGCCTGCTTCACAATGGCCCGTTGCTGGCCTGCCGTGAAAATGGGCACCGTCAGGTTGAAACCCACCATGGATGATTTGAACCAGGGCACACTGCTTTTAAACAAGTTGGCGCTGTTGCCGTAAGCTGTTTTCGACCAGTTGTAAAACCCACTCAGCTTGGGCAAATAAGCCGATTGGGCCAGCTTATACTCCTTCATCGACAATTGCCGCTGGGTATCCAGCATCCGAAAATCGATGTGCGAGGCATAGTCGAATCCGCCAACCGGCTCTTCCTCCTGCAGCAGCGGATCGAGAAATTCATTGAGCGACTCGCTGAGCGCGATCGTTTCTTCCACATCCACGCCCATGGCGTATTTCAACACCATGCGGGCCACGCGGATTTCGCGCTCGGCCTTCAGGATTTCATTCTCGGCCTTCTGAACCAACAGGCGCATTTGATCCACATCCTGCTCTTCGGAAAAGCCATTTTCATACATGGCGCGGGTGTCGTGCTCCAGCTTTTGCGAGTTCTGCAGGTTCTCTTTCATCACCTTCAGGTTTTCCTCGGCGGCCAGCACCATAAAGTAAGATTGAGCCACGGCATGCTTAATCTCAATTTCTGTTTTCTCTTTGGTCTGCGAAGCCATCTGCAGGTAGATTTTGGCCGACCCGACACCCACAATGTAGGAGCCATCAAAAATCAACTGGTCAACGGTAAATCCAAAGTCGGAGTTGTAATCCTGCCCAAACTTCACGGGGATGTAAGTTCCGGCTTCTTCGCCAAAAAACTCTCCGGGGATGAGCGATACGGGCAGATTTAAAAACTTGGTGTAATTGGCGCTCCCCGAAATTTGCGGCAAACCCATGGCAATGGTTTCCCACACTTTCTTTTGAGCAGCAGAAACATCAAGCCCGCTGTTTTGGATGACATAGGAGTGCTTCAACGCATAAGCCTGGGCTTCGGCCAAAGTAAACTTCAGATCGTCCTGAGCTTTTAAACCGCTTGCCAGTAAAAAAAATAAAAGCAAGGTCGTGAGCTGTTTCGTCTTAGTTTTCATTCTGAACATTGTTTAATTGTTGTTTATAGTATTTCAAGCCTTCTTCTGTACAAACGCCATGAAAGTGGTAATCCATCAACAGGTCGAACAATCGCATATCCCGCACTTCCTCTTCCGAAAAAACCTCATTGTCGGGATTGAGCACAAATAAAAAGCGCCCTACCACAAGGCGCGCCATCACGTCACTATCTATTTCTTCGCGAAACAAACCTTCCGCTTTTCCCTGGTCCATGATGGCCACATTATCCAGGTAGATTCGTTTCCGCTTATAGGCCCTTATTTTGCGATACACTTCGGGATAACTTTTCTTCAGATCGTACTCCATGTTGTTGTGAACGATCTTCAGCATTTCGCTGATGTGCTTCCGGATCCAAAAGATCTTGTCGATGGCATTCAGCGATTGGCCTTCCTGACAATGAAACGCTTCATCTTTCATTAAGAACGCATCGACCACCGCATCCACCAAATCCGCTTTATCCTTGAAATACAGATAAAGGGTTTTTTTCGAAATCCCCAGCTCTGCGGCAACATCATCCATGGTTACACTTCGTATGCCATGCCTCATGTACAGCTGCCCCACCTGCCCCAATATCTGTGCTTTTTTCTCTTCCATAATCCTTGCAAAGGTAGGATGCCACTTTCATCGGAAACTATAATTCCGCGAAAAGTTTCCTTGGTTTACGAAGAATTAACATAGCGCCATGAAGATTGTTTCCAATTTCGGACACAAAACTATTTTATTACCCAAAGTTTCCCGGATAAGAATCGGTGAACAAAGAAATAAGTCGAGGAATGGCGATAATCGGTTTGCGGAATGCGTCGGATTTTATAGGGTGAATTTGATAGCCGGCGAAAGGCATCTGCTAACGGATACGAATTGATTCGAAAGCGTATGGGCTAAAGCCCTCTGGTGTCATGTGGTGTTTTGCCCGCGGACAAATCCTGGGCTTAGTGATGGTGCTCATCATCTTTGTCCCGCTAACTTTGCTGCGACACAATTCAGTATGCCCGCCCTTCAGTGCAGGGCCGTTACAACAAATCAAGCCGGGCTTTAGCCCAAAACTTCTTCGCCGCCAGATTCCCGGAACTTGATTACTCCAGGTTTAAAAGCGCTTCGGCCACACGGAGGTCCATGGGATTGGTGATTTTGATGTTTTCGGGGTTTCCATCCACCAGATGAATGGCGATTCCAGCCGCTTCGCAAACCGAGGCATCGTCGGTAAAAAAATCGGACTCCCTTTGTTCGTAGGCTTTTTTTATCAATTCGGTTTGAAAAGTTTGCGGGGTTTGCACCAGTCGGAACCGGCTCCGGTCCACATGCTGGCTCGCCTGACCGGTCAACTGCCGAAGCGACTCCACCACCGGCGAAACCGGCAGGGCATTTCCTTTTTCCTGCGCCGTTTGCAAACAATGCTGCAAGGTTTGGGCCGACACCAGGGGCCGAACCCCATCGTGAATAAAGACGATTCCGCTGCCGCTGATGGCATCCAATCCGTTTTTAACCGACTGAAAGCGGGTTTCTCCGCCGCTCACCAGCCTGATTTTACCGGTGAGCTGAAACTGCCGGCGAATTTGTTCCCAACGCTCCAGTTGCGACGCCGGCAAAACAAGCACCACGTCCATTTCGGGATCAAAATCCAAAAAACGCTGGATGGTCCACACCAAAATGGGTTTTCCGGCCAATTCTATAAATTGTTTGGGAAGCTCCGCCCCCATTCGCGAGCCCACTCCTCCGGCAACAATTAAAGCAAACTTTTTCATCCATCAGCATGTTTAGGTCCTGAGCCGCAATGACGGATTGTTCGCAAGGCAATCAACAGCAACAAGCAGTTCACGACGTCAGGAAGCAAAAATAGCATTCCATTTTTTAATTCCTGTTGATTCCGCAAAACAATCGTTTTAAGGTCACCGACCTTTTTATTACTTTCGGTTGCGCTGCTATCACAAATTGTTAAAGACTCGAAACATGACACGAAATGATTCGCAGTACCTATCTTTACCTTGAAATTGAAAACAAACCCGCATAAAACAACACCGCCCATGAAAGTATTATTCGATTTTTTGAAGGAACTTCGCGAAAACAATAACCGCGAATGGTTTAATGAAAACAAGCAAGGCTACGAAGCCAGCAAAGAGCAGATCCTTTTTTTTACGGAGTTGATGATCCAGGAAATTCATAAGTTTGATGCCGATGTTCCGCTCATCGATCCGAAAGATTGCCTCTTCCGAATTTTCCGGGATGTGCGCTTTTCGCACGACAAATCGCCGTACAAAACCCACTTCGGAAGTTTCATCGCCAAAGGAGGCCGCAAGAGCGACCGGGCCGGCTATTACATTCACCTGGAACCCGGAAACTCATTTTTGGGCGGCGGTGTGTGGCATCCGGAAGCGGCTCCGCTCAAAGCCATTCGAACCGAAATCCTGGATCACCCGGAAGCTCTGAAAGCCGTACTTGATGATGAAAAATTCAAAAAATACTATCCGTCCATCGAAGGTGAAAAGCTGAAAACGGCCCCCAAAGGATTTCCAAAAGATTTTGAGCAGGTGGATTTGCTGCGCTACAAATCGTACGCCTTCGGTTTTCAGGTCGAGGATCAAACTGTTTTGGGTGATGATTTTGTCAGTCTCGCGGTTGATGCTTTTCGGGAACTTTCGAAGGCAAACCGCTTTTTGAACGACGCCTTGGACAAATGGTGTTGAACAATATCTAATCGTTCGTCGGAGTTATAGGGTGTTTTAGGCCCCAAAATGATCAGTTCATATCTTTTTTTCAAAAAGGGGGTTACCTATTGGTTCCATTCTGAATAAACCTATAGGTAGTTTCTTCCCAATCAACCCATTTTAAAAAAAGAAAGCCGGACAATCGTTCCGGCTTTCTTTTTTATTTGGTGTACAAGTATCGTTTTATATTTCGCTTGGGCGTTTTCTCAAACTCCTGGTCCACGAGTTCGATTCGTGCCAGCTGGCTGTATTTTGGAAGTTCGCGGTTGGCGTGCACCCGGTTTTCTTCCATCAGTTTGGCCACATGAGCCCGATCGAGTTTCTCAGCCTCAACGATTTCGGAGTCAGGAAAAACCAGGGCTACCAGCTTTCCTTCGCGTTCAATCACCACGTTTTCCAGTATTCCTGGCAAATTCGACAACTTGGCTTCAATCTCTTCCGGATAAATATTTTGCCCCGAAGGCCCCAGCAGCATGTTCTTGCTCCGACCTTTAATGTAGATGTAGTTTTGTGAATCGATCAGCCCCAGATCGCCGGTTTTCAGCCAGCCATCGGCGGTAAAAGCTTGCTGTGTGGCCTCCTCATTCTTATAATAGCCCTGCATCACATGGATTCCTTTCACCTGAATCTCGCCCACTTGCCGGTAAGGATCGCTGGAGTCAATACGTACCTGCATGCGGTCGACCAACCTGCCGGCTGACGAAGGTTGGGTAGTATTCCACGCATCATACGAAATAAGCGGCCCACATTCGGTCATCCCATAGCCAATGGTAAACGGAAAGTTGATTTTCCGAAAGAATTCTTCCACCTCATGACTCAGCGGTGCGCCGCCAATCACGATTTCATGAAAACGCCCGCCAAAGGTTTCGACAAGCTTTTCCTTCACCTTTTTATGCAACACCCCTGAAATGCCCGGAACCTTCAGCAGAAATTTCATCAGGGGTTTCTCCAGGTTGGGCAGAATCCGTTTCTTATAAATTTTTTCGATGACCAGGGGCACCGACAAAATCAGATGGGGTTGAATTTCCCCAAATGCTTTCAGAATCACTTGCGGCGTAGGTGTTTTGCTCAAGAAAGTTATGTGACAGCCAACAGAGGCGGGAAACAAAAACTCGAACAACAAGCCAAAAACATGAGCCATCGGTAAAAACGACACAATTTTGTTGCCGGTGGTCAAAGGCATGTGCTCGCGCGCATAAATCAGGTTCGACAGCAAACTTGCCGCCGGAAGCATCACGCCTTTGGTAAAGCCAGAAGTTCCGCTGGTGTATGAAATCACACACAATTCTTCCTCGCCCAGCTCTTCCAGGTCGAAGTTCTCGGGAAGAATCAGATCGACAGCGCCCGCTTTTAAGTGCTGCTCCCAGGCCGGAAAACAGGCTGCATCCTGATCAAACAGCAGGCTGAAGGCCGTGAGGCTAATCACCGCCTGAAGCTGCGGCATTTCTGCAACATCCAGCTTTTCAAACAGCTGGTCGGCAGCAAACAAAAGTTTTGATCCGGAGTGCTTCACAATGTGGTGCACATCAGCCGGGTTAAAATCGGGAAGCACCGGCACCGCGATAGCGCCGTAGCCAATGGTGGCTAAAAAAGAAATGGCCCAGTTAGCCGAATTTCGACCCAACAAGGCTACTTTATCTCCTTTTTGAATTCCACATTCCTTGAAAAACAAATGGATTTGATGAATTTTCTGAGCGACTTCGCCGTAATGATAAGTTGACCCGCCATAGTCTGAAAACATGGGCAAGTCCCAATGCTGCAGCAGCGATTCCTTATAAAGCCCAATCAGACTTTGCGGCGCTAATGTTTGGTTCATATTTCTATTTCTCAATGATTCCTTCAGCCGGAAATATCTTTTGTGATTCGTGCAATCCGCTCCACGGCATCGTCAACATAAGCTGTTTTTTCCATGCCGATGGTCATCGTATGCACATTTCCACTTTCCCAGGCAAATCTAAGGGATTTTTCACGAACTTCCTCCTGGGTCAAATTGCCGCCGCCAAAAATCTTCATGCCAATCACCCCTTTGCCCGCATCCTTCGCTGTTTTCAGAAGCTTCATAATCTCCTCAGGCGTTCCGTCCATCCGCACCTGATCGGGATTAATCCGGGCCAGGATGACATCGACCCAGGGATCAACCACGGCCGCTTTCATGGCGTCGATGTTGTGGCACGACACGCCCACCAGCTTGACCTCGCCTTTTTGTTTGGCTTCGGAAAGCTGCTCACGAAACGAAGCTTTTTCGGTCACCCAGTTGCCATTCATCAGGCAGTGCAGCAACACGATGTCAAAATATTCGGCACCCAGTTCCTTTTTAAAGCGATCGAGGGTTTGCTGAACCGGCACCACTTTGTTCCAGTTGTTGTCCTCGGTCCAAATTTTGGTCATCAGCTGAAAATTGTCGCGTGGCACTTCTTTAAACAGCTCGCGCACAAAGGTGTGGGTGCCATACGAATCGGCCGTATCAATAAAAGTTACCCCGCGGTCGTAAGCATGGCGCGACACTTTTTTGAAGGCATCCATGCCTCCGCGGGTCAGCACCGACTCGTGCGCCCAGCCGTTGGTTCCGCAGCCAAAAGCCAGCTGCGACACGTTCAGGCCTGTTTCGCCAAGCTTCACCTGGCCGATCGTCCCATCGGCAGGGCCGGCAAAACCAGTAAAGGCAAGACCTGCCGAAACGGCTGAGACTCCGGCAATTCCTTTTCGAACAAATTCGCGACGATTAATCTTTTTCATTTTACCAATATCTTTAAAGGTTATCTATAAAAACCTCTGACTTTCAAATCATTTCCAAATCAGACAAAATCATCCTCAATATATTGTAATTGAGTGGGAATACAAAATCCTGCTTGTTAAGAAGTTTAAACGGTTTGCCATAGCTGTTTTTTATTATTTTAGCGCTTTCTTTTAAATGAAAACTTAAGATAAAACCGAAATGAAGAAATTTTTACTGGCTCTTTTTGTGAGCGTTGTTGCGTTGGGCGCTACCGCTCAGAATGTTCAGCTACATTATGACCTGGGAGAAACCCGAAAATTGGTCACAACAACGGTTGAAATGTTCCGTCCTGACAAGTACGGTTCAACCTTTTTCTTTGTTGACATGGACTACAGCTCGGACGAACGAAATGTAGACAATGGTCTTTCTCTTGCTTACTGGGAAATTGCCCGTGCCTTTAAGTGGACAGAAAACCAAAAATTCATGCCTCGTGTGGAATTTAACGGTGGCGTATTGAAGCTCGACGGTGTTGGTACTCCATTCATTCCCATTGGAAACTGCTGGCTGGCTGGGGTTGAACGCACTTGGGCATCGGCCGACTTCTCAAAAATCCTGACTTTACAGGCGAATTACAAACACATTAAAGACAAAGAAGATGCAGCCTTCCAGTTAACTGCTGTCTGGACCATTCAAATGCTGCAAAATAAATTGACCTTCACTGGTTTTGCCGATTTCTGGAAAGAAGAAATGTTTTGGGGAACCGACTATCGCTTTTTAACAGAGCCACAACTGTGGTATAACGTGTGCCCGAATTTCTCATTCGGTACCGAGCTTGAGCTCAGCAATAATTTCGCTAAAGACGGATTCCAATTCAATCCTACGGTTGCTGCCAAGTGGACCTTTTAATCTAAAACTTCCACAAACATGAAACGTTTTTTCAAACTCGATGAAAACCACACCACCGTAAAAACGGAAGTTTTAGCGGGAATCACGACCTTCATGACGATGGCCTACATTCTGGCGGTTAACCCCAGCATTTTGAGCGCCACCGGCATGGATAAAAACGCCCTGTTTACAGCCACAGCCCTGTCGGCCTTGGTGGCTACTTTGGTCATGGCCCTGGTGGCCCGCCTCCCTTTTGCCCTGGCTCCCGGAATGGGACTGAACGCCTTCTTTGCCTTCACCGTGGTGTTGGGCATGGGCTACAGCTGGCAATTTGCACTGACCGCCGTGTTCCTGGAAGGAATCATTTTCCTGATTCTGACCGCTTTCAACATCCGTGAGCTCATTGTCAACGCCATCCCCATGTCGATGAAACATGCGGTGTCGGCTGGTATCGGGCTGTTTATTGCCTTTATTGGCTTGCAGGGTGCTGGTGTCATTGTCAACAACGATGCCGTATTGGTTGGCCTGGGCGACATGGGTTCACCCAGCGTTTTGATTGCCTTGTTTGGCGTATTGCTGATCGGCATTCTGCTGGCTTTAAAAGTGAAAGGTGCTTTGTTGATCGGTATTTTTGCGGCAACGGTTGCCGGAATCCCTTTTGGGGTGACCAACTTGCCCGAAGGACATTTGGTTTCATTACCACCTTCAGTTGAGCCCATTTTCTTCAAATTCGATTTCCACCAGATTTTCACCATCGACATGCTGATCGTGCTGTTCACCTTCCTGTTTGTCGATATGTTCGACACAGTTGGTACGCTGGTTGGTGTTTCGTCGAAAGCGGACATGCTAACCGAAGATGGCAAAGTGCCACGCGCCAAGCAAGCCCTGTTTGCCGACGCTATTGGAACAACCTTTGGTGCCATGCTGGGAACCAGCACCGTGACCACTTATGTGGAAAGTGCCTCGGGTGTTGCTGAAGGCGGACGTACCGGATTGACTTCGCTGACCGTAGCAGGTTTGTTCCTGGTAGCCTTGTTCTTTGCTCCGCTGTTTATCATGATTCCGGGAGCTGCAACGGCACCGGCGCTGATTATTGTTGGTTTGTTCATGTTGACGCCCATTCTGAAAATTGATATGGATGACTTCACCGAGTCCATTCCGGCCTTTTTCACCATCATCATGATGCCATTGGCTTACAGCATTGCCGAAGGAATCGTGTTCGGGATGTTGGCCTACGTCATCCTAAAACTGCTGACCGGAAAACACAAAGAAGTTTCGTTGGTGATGTATGTACTGGCTTTGCTGTTTATTGTGAAGTTTATCGTCTAGACGAAGTTTACCAAAATCATAAAAAAAGCTCCATGAATCGTGGGGCTTTTTTGTTGAATGGAGTCCATCCCGGGTGGCGCAGATTCCGATCCACCATTTAGGAACCGGCGATTAAAAATCGCCGCACCCGGCTGCTTTCCGCGCCAATGCATGTGAACGAGTCATTCTGAACTTGTTTCAGAATCTGTCAGCTTTCTTCCTTAGGTCAAATATATGATTTCGTTTCAGTGAATTGCCAGCCGATTAAAGATTAGCGCGAGCTAGAGCCTTGATAACCGTTTACAAATTGGTGCCCGATTTGGGCAGCAGAAAATACTTTTGAAAATTGAAATCGGAGCCTATTGAAACCAATTCAAATGCAAGGTGAAGTTCGTTGACCGAACGCCAGGTACGGTCTGTTAGTACTAGCCTGAATTCCCCGTAATCGAGCAGCGCAATCATGGCTTTGCCAAACTTTGTTTTCGATAATAGGCAAGCTGGCAAAAGACTATCGTAAAGTTGAAGGTCTTTGGCGAAATCGTTAATGATATTGAGATGATTGGGCAGAGTCCCGTGAAACCAGAGCTCCTTATCGTATTCATCGGCTGCTTCAATCGATTCCTTCAGGTAACGGAAACTCTCTTCATCGGGTTTAAACCGGAGCCCATTATCCAATTTTTTCAGAATTGCCTCCGACATGGAGTTTACACCATCTAAAAATTGGCCATTGCCCGAGCTTGTTATAAAAATCGCTACTTTCATTTTTTTTAGATTTATTGTTTTACTACTAACTCTATTACCGATTCCCCTTAGCGCGATTGTGCGTTTTGCACAACATTTGGCAGTTTTTAACATCCGTTGCGCCGCCTTTGCTCCAGGCCGAAACATGGTCGGCATCCATTTCTGCCAATTTCCAGATCTTGCCCTTGTTGGCATCGTGCCCAAGGGCGCATAGCGGACAGTTCGACTGGCCTTTTGCTTCAGCCGCTTTGGTTTGTTTGGTATAGACCGACCTTTTGGTGGCGTCGTCGAAAACCCGAACATCGAGCAACTTACTGTCGACCGACCCACCAAGGATGTATTCGAAAATACCTCTGCGGTTTTTCACATACGGATCGCCGTATAGCCGTTGAACTTCCGCTGAAACCTTTTTCGGGTCGTAAGGGGTACGGTGATGTTCTTCGTACAGTCGGCCCCATTCCTGCCCACACATCTCTTTTTCCACATCGATAAAAACCCCCGACACCCAATCGATCACGCTGTTGAAATAAGTTTTCAGCTCTTTGATGTTCGAATCGTAACGGTGGCGGCTCATGTAATCCACAATGTTGCCTTTACTCACCCAGTCGAGCGCCCGCTCCAGAAACTCCTGCCGGTTGGCACTGCCTTTAATGTAGGCGCTCCATTTTTGGATGTTGGAGTTTTGCGTATTGCTAAACTCTTCCTTGGCCCGCGTAACAAAAGGGCCTGAAAAAATGGCGTTGTTTACTTCCTGTTCGTTGAGTGGAACACCCGCGATGTTGATGGTTCGGAACCACTCTTTGATCTCGCTTTCCTCGCCCTCACATTCGTAAATCAGCAACGGGGTTTCGAGTATTTTCTTTTGCTTGTCGGCGGCAAGACTGTCGAAGTAATGGGGTTTACCGTTTGGATCGATTACCGCAAATTTGTTGGTCACGTATCGGCCAAAGCTGGTAATGCGTTGCTGCCCGTCGAGCACTTCAAATTTATCGTCGGCTACTTTTACAAAATAGATGAGCCCCAACGGGTATCCTTTCAGGATGGATTCAATCACGGCCACATCTTTTTTACCATCGGCATAAATGTAATTGCGCTGGTACTCGGGCTGAATGGTAAGTTTGCCGCTCAAACCAAAAAGGCCTTTGCCTTCGAGTTCATTATAAAAAAAGCCTTCACAAATGGCTGCAACAGTGATTTCGGTTTTTAGGGTTGTTTTCATGAGGTTTTCTTTTTGATAACTAAACGGTCGTACATTCTGCGATAGGTTCCATCTCCGTTCGACAAATAAAAACGTGGGCCACCTTGCATATAAGTGCCTTTCTTCGCCACTTCCGATATTGGTACTCCCAATGCTCTGCTTGAACCAATAATCTCGAACTGCTCAGGGCTATATTTATCAAGAAAACTAATCGGCACACCCATTGCCCCGTCATAATCATTCGGAATGGCATCGGTAAATGGCACTTCAATGGCATCGTAATTAACATACCGGTCATACGAATCTTTCCCTTTGAGCTCCTTGTGCTTGCTGTATTTCAGATTCTCTTCCATCGACATTAGGGCTAAGGGCTGGTGACGCCTGCCATGGTCAAGGTTGGTAAGCCAGATTGATGATACATTTTTCATGTCTGTTCCATCGATAACTTTATCGACATCATCCGGATTCTTTGTTTCAAACCACATACCACCCGACCATTCTGTCCGCCCAGACCAAATCTTATTTTCTTTGAACAATGGAAAGACTTCCTGATACGTAACACAATTCTTATTGCCCACAATTACAAACTGCTTATCCGCTTCTAAAATCCAGGCTAAAAATTCGCGAAACAGCGAGAACGGCGGGTTGGTAATAATGATGTCGGCATCGTCGCGCAGTTTTCTAATTTCGTCGCTTTTAAAATCGCCATCGCCTTCCAGGTAGTGCCATTCCAGGTCGCCCACATCTATCCGACCATCGCCGCTCTTGTCGTGGTCGAGTATAAAAATCTTCCCGTTCTTCTTGGTTTTGTAGGCGTCGTACTGCGGGTCGTTTACTTCGAAGAGCGAGGGCTGGTAGCCGCTTTTGTATTTTTTGCTGTTGGCCGCATAGCTGGTACTAATCAGCTTTTTCAGGCCAAAGCGCTCAAAATTTTGTGCAAAAAAACGGGTAAAGTTGCTCCACTCGGGGTCGTCGCAAGGCAGCAAAATGGTCTTGTCGCGAAATACATCGGGATTGTAGTCGATATAAGCGTTAATTTCTTTTTCAATATCCTGGTACTGGGTGTAAAACTCGTCGTTTTTGGCGCGTTTCGCGTCTCTAAGGTTGCTGTTTGCCATTGCTGGTTTGTTTGGATAATATGCTTGTAATTGTTGTTGCCCGACCCGCTGCTTCAAATTTTAAATCCATCACAAAACCACTTGCGGGCGAGTCATTCCTGTTGCTGATTTTTTTGGTGGCTTAAAATTAACATACTTAATAAAGAAAACAACACAGTAAGCGAACAAATGCGCGACAACCCCAAAAACCTTTTGTAAAACATGAAAAAAGTACTGGACTCGTATTTATATTTTACTGTAATTTTAGTTTCAATAATTTTTATTCATCAACTAACACATTTAAATCCATGACACAACGAAATTACAGCGTGAAAGACGAGGTCATGCTGATGGCCTGTAAGACAATTGTTAAAAACATGTCAATCAACCTCTCCGATTTGAGTTTGGTGCGTTCCAACTGGACCGAAGACTATGTCGCCGGACTGGACACGAAGATCGACACCGCCGTGAACGACTTCCTGGGGCTGGATAAACAAAAACACCTGCGTGCAGCCACCGACCAGGTAGAAGACATCCTGAAACCGGCGATCAGAAACCTGGGCTTTCTGAAAACGCAAATTGAGGTCGATATGGGCAAAGATGCCAAAGAAATTCTCAGAGGGCTTGGGTACACCAAACCCTTGAACGCGCTCGACCAGGAAGGCGTGATTACCCTACTGTATGCCTTCAAAAAAGGCATGACCGACGACCTGAAAGCCCAAATGCTGGCCAAGGGAACCAACCCGGTCCTGATCGACGAAACGATCGGCTATGCGGAAGCCTTACAGCAGGCCAACCTCAGCCAGGAAGTGCTGAAAGGAAGCTCGCGCGAACTGTCGGCCGAGGCGGCGACCGCGTTCAATGATATTTATACCGAGGTCATTGGCATTTGTAAGATTGCTTCGAGAATCTATCACGACGACCCGGTTAAAAAGTCACAATTCACCTTTAACAAGGTGGTCGCGCGCATGGGCGCCAACAACAAGAAAGAAGAAGAACCCGTAGCTGAATAAGCTGCACCAATAATTCCATAGCCGGGTGGTTTCGTGCCATCCGGCTAAAATTCCCCCTCCACCCTCACCCCCAGTCCGTATTATTGCCCCCTAAATTGACACAGGTAAATCTTCACATCATTTCGACCTTGATATACGAAATGAAAATTGGAGAACTACCGAAAGTTTTGACACTCAAGTCCCCCACTTCGCCGGAGGCGAAAGCAGCGCGGGCCGTCAAAGTCGCCCGGGCCGGCGTTGGCGGGAAGGATTTTTGGCGGGTATCCGAGGTTGTGCGCCGGAAAGAAAAAATCCTGACGCGGGGAGAAGGATCACTTTGACAAGATTTTTTTGTTTCGTTTTTTCATCGAATGGAAAAAATGAAATCCGGTCCGGAAGGACAAATTAACTAATCTGAATAAAAAACGTTTTGCGCTGCGGCGCATGCTGGTATAGGAGCTTTTCAAAACCCAGCGATTGCGCCTGATTTGATGCGGTGCCATTGACCCCCTCCCGAGTGCTCGGGATTTCACTGCACCCGAGGCTACTCATATTGAACCCTTTGGGTTCGACACAGTTAATTGAACACTCTTCCTGAACATTACCTCAACTCCGACGGAAACCTCCGCCACACACCTGGAAAGCTCCACAAGGAAGACCGCAAGCTCCCCCACGAAGGTAGACAGTCCCGCCACGTAAACCGCAAGCTCCCCCACGAAGATAGATGGTTCCGCCACGAAGACCGCAAGCTCCCCCACGAAGATAGATGGTCTCGGCACGAAGACCGCAAGGTCCCCCACGGAGGTAGATGGTCCCGCCACGCAAACCGCAAGGTCCGCCACGAAGGTAGACGGCTCCGGCACGAAGACCGCAAGGTCCGCCACGAAGGTAGACGGTTCCGGCACGAAGGCGGAAGACATTTTGGCGGATCGGAACCCGCTGCAGCAAAAAAAGAGGCTGCTTCACCCGAAACAGCCTCTTTTTAATATTGATATTGAATCGTTGCTTACTTTAATTTGGCAAACAACGCTTTGAAATTCACTTGCGAAGCGATGATTCCTTTCAGGTCGGCAATGGCTACACGCTCCTGCAACATGGTGTCGCGGTGGCGAATGGTAACCGTTGCATCCTCCAGTGTTTGGTGATCCACAGTAGCGCAGAAAGGCGTTCCAATGGCATCCTGGCGACGATAACGTTTACCGATCGAGTCTTTTTCGTCGTACTGGCAATTGAAATCGAATTTCAGGTCGTCAATAATTTCGCGGGCTTTCTCCGGCAGGCCATCTTTCTTGATCAGGGGCATCACGGCCAGCTTAATCGGAGCCAAAGGTGCAGGCAATTTCAACACCACGCGGGTGTCCTTCTTGCCATTGGCTGCTTCCAGTTCTTCTTCAAAATACGAGGCCGACATGATTTGCAGGAACATGCGGTCGACCCCAATGGAGGTTTCCACCACAAAGGGGACATACGATTTTTCCAGCTCCGGATCGTAGTACTGGATTTTCTTTCCGGAGAATTCCTGATGCTGCGACAAGTCAAAGTCGGTACGCGAGTGAATGCCCTCCACTTCCTTGAAGCCAAAAGGGAATTTGTACTCCACATCAACGGCAGCGTTGGCGTAATGTGCCAGTTTTTCATGCTCGTGGAAGCGGTAGTTTTCTTCGCCAAAACCAAGGGCCTGGTGCCACTTCATGCGGGTTTGCTTCCACTTGTCGAACCATTCGAGCTCCGATCCGGGACGAACGAAAAACTGCATTTCCATTTGCTCGAATTCGCGCATGCGGAAAATAAACTGACGGGCAACAATCTCATTCCGGAAAGCTTTCCCGATTTGGGCAATGCCAAACGGAATTTTCATGCGACCGGTTTTCTGCACGTTCAGGTAGTTGACGAAAATCCCCTGCGCCGTTTCCGGGCGAAGGTACACCTTCAACGCGCCATCGGCCGTTGATCCCATTTCGGTGCCAAACATCAGGTTAAACTGGCGCACATCGGTCCAGTTTCGGCTTCCACTGATGGGGCATACAATTTCCTGGTCCTCGATGATTTGTTTCAGCTCGGCCAGGTTGTTGTCATTTAAGGCTTTTGAAAAGCGGGCATGCAATTCATCCCATTTTTGCTGGTTGGCCAGCACCCTTGGATTGGTTTCGCGGAATTGTTTTTCATCGAAAGCATCGCCAAAGCGTTTTTGCGCCTTCGCCACTTCCTTGTCCATTTTCTCCTCAAACTTGGCCAATTGCTCTTCAATCAGCACATCGGCCCGGTAGCGTTTCTTCGAATCCTTGTTATCAATCAGGGGGTCGTTAAACGCGTCCACATGGCCCGAAGCCTTCCAAATGGTGGGGTGCATAAAAATTGCCGAATCCAGTCCAACCACATTTTCGTGCAGCATCACCATGCTGTCCCACCAATATTTTTTGATGTTATTTTTAAGTTCTACTCCATTTTGTCCGTAGTCGTACACGGCGCCAAGCCCATCGTAAATTTCACTCGATTGAAACACAAATCCATACTCTTTACAATGCGCGATCAGCTTCTTGAAAATATCTTCCTGAGCCATATGTTATTGATGATTAAATGTTGATACTTGATGCTTGATACTGGATACTGGATGCTTGATACTAGATACTGGATGCTGGATACTGGATTAAAACTGAAGAATCACAGATACTGCTCCATGTGCTCTCTCCCCGTTCAATCGACTTCTTCAAAATCGACATACTCCCCTTCATCCTTTGACACTCGTCCGTTTTTATGACGGTCTCTTTCGATGGTCACTTCACCTTCAGGCTTTGAGTTCCGTGGGTCGCGAAAATCGCGATGTTGCTTTGGCTGGTTAATAAACATCGGCAAAACATATTTTGTAAGAATCTTGATCGCGTAATAAATGATCACGATCACAAGCACGGTTCTAAAAAAACCAACCAAAAATAAAATCACATTTAATTGTTCCATATCTCTTGAAAATCAGCGGGCGTAAAATTAGTAATTAATTATGAAACCGGAATTCATTCCTTTAATAAATACCCCTGGCGGGCAATTGGGGTAATTTCATTTTTAGAATATTTCTACCTTTGCGGCAAACGAAAGAAAAATGACCACATACAAACGCGTGCTGTTAAAACTGAGCGGCGAATCGCTCATGGGCGAACAAGCTTACGGTATTGACCAGGAACGACTGAATGACTACGCCATGCAGATCAAGGAAGCGGTAGCCCTGGGGGTTCAGATTGGAATAGTGATTGGCGGCGGCAATATTTTCCGCGGGCTGAGTGGAGCGGCCAAGGGATTTGACCGCGTAAAAGGCGATCAAATGGGCATGCTGGCCACCGTGATCAACAGTCTGGCCCTGAATTCGGCACTCACCGCCAATGGTGTCAAGTCGAAAGTTTTGACGGCGATTCGCATGGAGCCTGTTGGCGAGTTTTACTCGAAAGACAAAGCCATTGAAACCCTGGAACGGGGAGAAGTGGCCATCTTTTCGGCCGGAACCGGCAACCCGTATTTTACAACAGACACCGGCTCGTCGCTACGCGGAATTGAAATTGAAGCCGACGCCATGCTGAAAGGAACACGAGTGGATGGTATTTATACTGCCGACCCCGAAAAAGACCCGACAGCCACCAAGTTTGACCGAATTTCGTTTGATGAAATATACAACCGGGGCTTAAAAGTGATGGACCTGACGGCCACAACCATGTGTAAGGAAAATCATTTACCGATCGTTGTTTTCAACATGGACAAGAAAGGCAACCTGCTGAAAGTCTTGTCTGGCGAGGATATTGGAACACTGGTACACGTTTAATCGATTGATAAAAGTCAATTCCCGATTAAAAAAGTTAAGAAATTCCAAAATTCTTTAATTTTTTCTATATTTGCTCACAGCACAAAAAAACGGACCATTTATTTGGATATGGAAGAAGAATTAGAATTGATACTTGAAGTTTGCAAAGAAAAAATGGACGCTGCCATTGACCATTTAGAAAATGAATTGGTTCATATTCGTGCCGGCAAAGCTTCAACCCGGATGCTGGACGGAATTATGGTGGATTACTATGGAAGTATGACTCCTTTGAATCAGGTTTCGAACTTGAGTACGCCCGACGCACGTAGTATTGCCGTTCAACCTTGGGAAAAGAAAATGATTTCGCCCATCGAAAAGGCAATCATGAATGCAAACCTGGGTTTCAATCCTGAAAATAACGGAGAGATTATTCGAATTGCTGTTCCGCCGCTGACCGAAGAACGCAGGAAAAACCTGACCAAGCAAGTGAGTCAGGAAGGCGAAAAAGCCCGGATCAGTATTCGCGGCGCACGAAAAGAAGCCAACGAAGGTTTGAAAAAACTGCTGAAAGAAGGCTTGTCAGAAGACTTGCAAAAAGATGCCGAAGCAGAAGTGCAGGAGATGACCGATAACTTCGGGAAAAAGGTCGACAGCTTATTGGAGGAAAAAAATCAAGAGATTTTAACGATATAATTGTTTCTAGTTTTCTGTTTTCTGAACATTGTTTAATTGTTTTCATGGCTTTGAGGCAGCTTGTTGAAGCTGCCTCAATTTTTTTGCCCAAGTCTCATCCACTCCTACCTTCCAAAACGAAAATCAGCTTCGACTGACATGATTCAATCGAATTTTCATCAGTAAATAATTAGTTTTTTAATGGCCTGATGGAACTCACATGTTGTTGAATATTATTTTCATTCGTGTTTGTGTGCGGAGCAACATGTTCGTTTCATCCCATTTTTATATTCGTTTGCTTTCATTAATTTTAACACGCAAAACAAGAAGCCGGAATCACAATTTTCATCATCCGTTTGAAACATTCACCTTGTAAATCAAACAATAAACTATGGTAGGATTGGTTGATTATCACATGCACAGCCTTTTATCTGACGGGAAAAACTCCTACGAAGAGATGGTCAAAGCAGCCATTGATTCCGGGCTGGAGGAAGTTGGATTTAGCGATCACGTTTGTCTCAAGCCCGTTGACTGGGCCGTGATGCCCATTGACATTCCGGTGATGACCGAACAAATCCTCGAACTGCGCGACAAATACAGCGCACAAATTAAAGTGCGCTACGGTATTGAAATGGACTATTTCCCCGGCAAGGAAAAAGAAATCCTGAAAATCATCAGCAGTTTGCCACTTGACTATGTCATTGGCTCGGTTCATTTTATTGGCGACTGGAATTTCGACACCGATCAGTCGCTGTACGGAAAATGGACGAATGATGAACTCTACAACATGTACTACGAACTGATCCAACTGGCTGCCAAGTCGGGTTTGTTCGATACCATCGGCCACCTCGACATCATCAAAAAATTTCGCGTTTATCCTGAAAGTGACCAAAGCCAACTTCTGGAACAGACCTTAAAAGTCATCAAAGAAAACAATGTGGTGGTTGAACTCAACACCGGCGGACTGGATCGTCCCTGCGCCGAATTAACGCCCAGCCCAGAGATTGTCACCCTTTGCTACCAACACCACATTCCCATGACCATCTCGTCGGACGCCCACGCCACAAACCAAATTGCCCGCCACTATGAAACGGCCATCAACCTGATGAAAAAGATCGGCTTTGAAGAAATTGTGACCTTTGAAAACCGAGCACGAAAAATGACACGGATTTAGTCATCACTATCAAAACCTCGTGTAGAACATACGCTGTTAAATATAAATCAACTTTTAATTCAGGCTGAAACTAATAGAAATTGTATCTTTGACCCCTAATTTTTTTTCATGGAAGAACCTGTGGGACGTATACTGGAAACGATTCATATTCCATCTGATTTGCGTAAGCTAAAAGTGGAGGATTTAACCCCGCTTTGCGATGAACTCCGACAGTTTATCATTGAAGAGGTGTCGAACAACCCCGGCCATCTGGGCGCGAGCCTCGGCGTTGTGGAACTCACCGTCGCCCTTCACTACGTGTACAATACCCCTTACGATCAGCTGATTTGGGATGTGGGGCACCAGGCCTATGGTCACAAGATTTTAACAGGCCGCAGGGCCGAATTTCACACCAACCGAAAATACAAGGGTATCAGCGGCTTTCCAAAACCTTCGGAAAGTGAATATGATGCTTTTGGCGTTGGACATGCCAGCACTTCCATTTCGGCAGCACTTGGCATGGCCCAGGCCGCAACCGTAAAAAAGGAAAAAGACCGAAAAATTGTCGCTGTTATTGGCGATGGCTCCATGACTGGAGGAATGGCCTTTGAAGGATTAAACAATGCGGCCTGGAACAATTCAGATGTACTCATCATACTGAACGACAACAATATGGCCATCGACCCCAACGTGGGTGGTGTTAGCAACTATTTACTAAACATCTCTAAATCGAGCACTTACAACAAGCTCAAGAATGAGATTTGGGAAGGACTGGGAAAACTCAACGGTTTTGGGCCAAAAGCCAGGCGGCTGGTGCAAAAAACAGAAGGCGCGTTGAAATCCTACCTGCTAAAAGAGTCCAACCTTTTTGAAAGTCTGGGCATCCGCTATTTTGGCCCGGTTGACGGACACGATGTGGAATACCTGGCCCAAGTGTTGCGCGACTTGCGTGCCATCAAAGGTCCGAAGTTACTTCACGTGCTCACCAAAAAAGGTAAAGGTTTTAAGCTGGCCGAAATGAACCAAACGGTTTATCACGCCCCCGGCAAATTTGACAAAGAAACTGGTGAAATCATCGGTTGTGAATGCGAATTGAACAAACCACCCAAGTTTCAGAATGTGTTTGGCAACACGCTTGTGGAACTGGCCGAATTGAACCCCAAAATCGTTGGCGTTACGCCGGCTATGCCCACCGGAAGTTCGCTCAACATCATGATGGAAAAAATGCCCGACCGCGCTTTTGACGTTGGGATTGCCGAACCCCATGCGGTGACTTTCTCGGCTGGCATGGCGATTCAGGGACTGGTGCCTTTTTGCAATATCTATTCCAGCTTTATGCAGCGGGCTTACGACCAAATTATTCACGATGTGGCCATCCAAAACCTGAATGTGGTGTTTTGCCTCGACCGCGGCGGACTAGTTGGTGCCGACGGAGCAACCCATCACGGGGTGTTCGACCTCGCCTACATGCGCAGCATTCCCAACATGATTGTGTCGGCTCCCATGGATGAGATTGAGCTGCGCAACCTGATGTACACCGCGCAACAGGAAAACATGGGGCCTTTCTCGATACGATACCCACGAGGCTGCGGATGTAAGGTTGACTGGCAACAGCCGTTTGAGCTGATAGAAATTGGAAAAGGCCGAACCATTTCCGAAGGCGATGAACTTGCTATTCTAACCATTGGAACCGCTGGAATTGCGGCCTCGCGCGCTGTGAAATCGCTCAAAAATAAAGATATTTCAGTTGCCCATTATGACCTACGGTTTGTCAAACCACTTGACGAAGACTTGCTCAACCAGGTGTTTAAGCAATTCAAAAAAGTCATTACGGTGGAAGATGGCGTAACCCAGGGAGGTTTTGGTTCTGCCGTGATCGAGTTTATGGCTGCCAACGATTACCGAGCCAAATTGGTCCGCCTGGGGGTACCCGATCAGTTTGTTGAACATGGAACGCCCGAAGAATTGCAGCGCGACTGTGGCTTCGACCAAAAAGGAATTTACCAGGCTTGCATGGAATTGCTCCAGCGACCGGAGTAATTTCGTCGGCCTCAATACTTTATTTCAAGACGATTCGTTTAGCAAAATAAACCAACCCATATTACTTTGGAACTCTATTTTAAAAAACGTCGTTGGAAACTCCTCCTTCTCATTTCAGCTGTGCTCATCGGAGCCGGCTCGCTGCTTTACACCAATTGGCTGATTGGCCAAATGTCGGTGCAGGAACGAAAAAGCGTGGAACTTTGGGCCGAAGCCATGAAACGGCTGGTTGACACAGATGATGGTGGAAAACAGGATCTGACATTTCACCAAACCATTATGGGCAACAACACGACAATCCCGATCATCTATACTGATGAGAACGGCACTATTTTAGGTGACCGCAACATCAAATACAATGAAAAACGCAGGGAAACAGTGTTGCAGCATGAACTGGCGAAAATGAAAAGCCAAAAAGCGCCCATTGAAATTGTTCTTTCAGCGAATGTCTCCCAATATTTATATTACCGCGACTCTAACCTGCTGCAAAACCTGCGTTACTTTCCGTTGGTACAGTTCGGCGTAATCATGCTGTTCATCTCGGTCTCCTATTTTGCCTTTAGCACATCGCGAAAAGCAGAGCAAAATCAAGTTTGGGTGGGCATGTCGAAAGAAACCGCCCACCAGCTCGGAACGCCCATATCATCGTTAATGGCCTGGGTCGAAATCCTGAAAATGAAAAACATCGATGAAAACATGATTGAAGAAATTCAAAAAGATGTTTCTCGCCTCGAAAAAATCACCGAGCGCTTTTCCAAAATTGGTTCAGCTCCCGAACTCATCACCAACGATCTGAAACAGGTTTTGCAATCCACGATCAGCTACCTTGAAAAACGATCGTCGAAAAAGGTTCGCTTCGAACTTGGACTGGATGAAACGATTCGCTACGATGTTCCTCACAATGCTGCCCTTTTCAGCTGGGTGATTGAAAATCTATGTAAAAATGCCATCGACGCCATCGAATCCGACGGGATAATCAAACTGCAGTTGTTGCAAAAAAACGATCATTTGATGCTCGATATTTCAGACAATGGCAAGGGCATTCCAAAATCGCAGTTTAAAACCATTTTCGAACCTGGCTTTACCACCAAAAAACGCGGGTGGGGACTGGGGCTTTCGCTTTCAAAACGCATTATTGAGAACTATCATCAAGGTAAAATCTTCATCAGGCAGTCGGAAGTAGGCAAAGGAACCACCTTCCGTATTGTACTGCGACGCCACTGACTTTTCAACATTACTAATTCTGATAATTCCTTGAATGAAAGAATTTTGCAGAAAATAATGGTTTCCTTGTTAAAAAAATCAGATAATTTTCTCCTTTTGTTTATTTTTTATACTTTTGCAACACTTTTTTCCAAGCAATGGCATATTTAAACGCATACAACATTGCACTCAAAGGACTTGCAATTGGCAAGCATGATTTTGACTATCAGGTAGGAAAGCAATTCTTTGAGTATTTCGACGGAGAAATCGCCGGAGACGGCCGCGTTGAAGTCAAGCTGGAACTGGAAAAAAGAAGTGCGTTAATAGTTCTTTGGTTTCATGTAAAAGGAACGGTAAATATACAGTGCGATCGCTGTTTAGACTTGTTTGATCAGCCGATTGAAAGTCAAAACAAAGTGTTCGTCAAGTATGGTGAAGAAAAATTTGAAGATGGCGACGATGTGATCTGGATTGCTCCCGATGAAACCCACATCAATGTGGCCAAACTCATTTATGACTTTATTATTTTATCGATCCCGATAAAACATGTCCATCCGGACGATGCCCGGGGCGAAAGCCTGTGCAATCCGGAAATGCTGGAGAGACTGAACTTCTTGTCTGTAAAGCAAGAATCCGAAGAAGAAAGCCCGGAAACAGATTCCAGGTGGGACGAATTGAAAAAATTATTAGGTAACAAATAAAGACTTTTTAAAATGGCACATCCAAAACACAAAACATCAAAATCCAGAAGGGATAAGAGAAGAACACACTATAAAGCAACGCCATCAACGCTTGCAACGTGTTCAAACTGCGGAACTACCGTAAAATACCATACGGTTTGTCCTGAATGTGGGTATTACCGCGGTAAGCTCGCAATCGAAAAAGACGTTACTGTTTAACCTTCATAGCACGATCAGAAGACAGCCTCTTCTGATCTTTTTTTACCCCTTCAATAAACTTTTCGAACATTTTAATTAATTGTTTTAAAGCGACTTACAGGTATTCTTTTGCCTCATTTTTCTTTGCTGTTCGAATTTTTCACCCTATCTTTCGCAATTATTTTTAACTGAATTTTGTTAATTAACGGCCAATGTGCTTTCATTCAGGAAATGACTGCCGTATTGGATTGAATAAAGAATAAACTATGCGAGATATTCGTGCTGCTATTACGGGCATTGGTGCTTATTTGCCTGAATACAGGCTCACCAATGAAGAGTTAAGCACTATGGTTGAAACCACCGATGAATGGATCATGCAACGCATCGGCATCAAAGAACGACGCATCCTGAAAGAAAAAGGGAAAGCCACATCAGACATGGGAACGGAAGCAGTGAACGAACTGCTGAAAAAAACGAACACCCATCCCGACGAAATTGATTTGGTGATTTGCGCCACCATCACTCCCGACCGTCCGCTGCCGGCAGCAGCCAACGTGATCAGCCGGAAAGCAAGATTGACCAATGCGTGGAGTTTCGATATCAACGCGGCCTGTTCCGGCTTTGTATTTGCCTTAACAACCGGAGTTCAGTTTGTTGAAAGTGGCCGATACAAGAAGGTAATCATTGTTGGTGCCGACATGATGTCGTCGATAACCGACTACACCGACCGGACAACCTGTCCATTATTTGGCGATGGTGCCGCGGCAGTTTTGCTTGAGCCCACGACCGAAGATGTTGGCATTATCGACCACATCAATCACACCGACGGCAAAGGACGCCACTACTTGCACATGAAAGCTGGCGGGTCCAAATTTCCAGCTTCGGCTGAAACCGTTGAAAACCGCATGCACTACGTTCACCAGGACGGCCAAACGGTATTCAAATATGCCGTTTCGCGCATGGCCGATGTAGCCGTCGAAATCATGGAGAAAAACAAGGTCACGCCTGAAAATCTGGCCTGGCTGGTTCCGCACCAGGCCAACATGCGCATTATTGACGCAGTTGCACGCCGCATGAAAATCAGCCCAAAACAAGTCATGATCAACATTCAAAAGTATGGTAACACCACGGCTGCTACCATCCCCCTTTGTTTGTACGATTATGAAAGTCAGCTGAAAAAAGGCGACAACATTATCCTGGCTGCTTTTGGCGCCGGTTTTACCTGGGGCTCCATGTATTTGAAATGGGCCTACGACACAGACCAATAATTTCACAGCAACATAAAAGATACCCCTCATGAGCAGACTGTTAATTCAAAGCCACCAAGAATTCGAAAACCACCTGGGCCAAAAGTTGGGCGTTTCGGAATACCACACGGTAACCCAGGAACAAATCGATAAATTTGCCGAAGCTACGCTTGATTTCCAATGGATTCACACCAATCCCGAAAAAGCAAAAACCGAAGGCGCTTTTGGCAGCACCATCGCCCATGGCTACCTAACCCTTTCCTTACTTCCCTTTATGTGGGAACAAGTGGTGGAAGTGAAGAACTTTAAGATGTTGGTCAACTATGGTATTGAACAGTTTAAATTTAGTGCTCCGGTATTGGTAAACAGCAAAGTACGCACCCATGTGTGGCTACAGGAGTGCACCAACCTTCGGGGAATTAGCCGGATAAAACTTCGGGTTCAGATGGAAATTGAAGGCAACAAAAAACCCGCTTTTGATGGCACCATCATCTTCCTGTATCATTTCAACAATTAACCGGTTTTTTGCCCCACAGACTAAACCTTGGATCTGATCGTTTGCTATAGTAACTGACCCACAATTGTTCCGGTATATAAAACCAAGCTGAGACTTGGTGGTAACCCAAGAAGAAATATCTTCCTGGTTGCTGCCGCACCTTTGGGAGAAGATTGCAGAAAGTCAGACGATTTAAATCCGATTCTTAGTATATTTGATGGTCTTCAAAAAAACAAATAGCATGGCAAAAATAAGCAGCGAAGTTGATTCTCAAGGAATTAACCTAATAGGCAAAGGAACGCGCATTACCGGAGATGTTGCTTCGGATGGCGACATCAGAATAGACGGTGAACTGAACGGCAACTTAGACTGCTCCGGCAGAGTTGTTATCGGCATCACCGGCAAAGTGACCGGAGAGGTTCGATGCAAAGACTCCGAGATATCCGGATTTCAAAAGGGCAAACTTCAGATCGAACAGCACTTGAGCCTGAAATCTTCATCGAAAGTTTACGGAGAAATCAGCACAGGAAAGTTGAGTATTGAACCCGGTGCTTTATTTTCGGGTTCGTGCAAAATGGGTGAACAAATCAAACATGATGAACCCAAAGAACTTAAAAAAGCATAAGCAAAAGTTCGACAGTTTTATCCGATATTCCAGCCTGGCTTTTGAAATGGTCACCATCATGGCACTTGGTGTCTTTATCGGTTTTAAGATTGATCAGTGGCTTGATTTATCTTTTCCGGCTTTTACCCTGGCACTTATGATCATTTCTGTTATTGCCGCCATTTACCATGCCATTAAAAAGTTTCTCAAATGAATGCACTCATGAAGCGATTTATTCTCCGGTCAGTTCTCCTAACTCTTTCACTCGCCTTCACTGCCTGGATTCTTTATAATCAGATCATTCCGCAACACCACTTTAAACTGTGGCCATTTATTCTTATTTTTTTCTTTGCCACAACAAACCTTGTCCACTTTTATTTGTTAAGAATTGCCGGAAGTAACATGCCAAAGTTTACATCGAGCTACATGGTTTTAAGCACAGGGAAAATGTTGTTCTATCTGCTTGTGGCCATTGTTTTTTTTATGGCAGAGCGAGAGCTGGCAAAACTATTTTTAGTCAATTATTTAATCGCTTATGTTTGCTTTACCATATTGGAAGTTGCTGAAATCAGCCGCGTTGTAAAATTGAACAATTAACTTGAAACAATTGATTTTTTTAGTAATTTGGAGGTACCTTTTTTCAAAGTGACATTCAGACTGATTAAAACTTTATGAAAGCAATAAAAAGCCAGAGATACACCGCTTTTATTCTATTTTTTCTTTTAAGCTTTAGCATCACATCAACACCTGCTTTTGCTGAAGGTGACAGCCACGATTCACACTCCAAAGAGTTTATTCCAGGCGAATACATCATGCACCACGTTGCCGATGCTTTTGAATGGCATTTGGCCACCATCGGAGAAACGCACATTACGGTGCCACTCCCCATTATATTGTACAGCAAAACCAGCGGCTGGCACGCTTTTATGTCGTCGAAGTTTGACCACGGAAACACAACCTACAAGAACTTTCGCATTTCGCACCACGGAGAAAACTCCGGGAAAATTGAAGAAGTTAACCAACAAGGAGAAGTGATTGGGCTCCCATTAAACTTATCGATCACCAAGGTGGTCGCCGGAGCACTTTTCAGTGTTGTCCTGCTGCTCCTGATATTTGTTTCCGCAGCCAAATCAGCCAAACGGCGAACCGGACAGGCACCCAAGGGCATTCAAAATACCGTTGAGCCCATCATCCTTTTCGTTCGCGACGAAATTGCCAAACCCGCTATCGGCGATAAAAAATACGAAAAGTTCATGCCCTTTTTGTTGACCTTGTTCTTCTTCATCTTGCTAAACAACCTAATGGGGCTGATTCCCATATTCCCGTTTGGAGCCAATGTTACCGGAAACATTGCCGTCACCATGTCACTGGCATTGTTTACGTTTGCCGTAACCAACCTCAATGGCAACAAACATTACTGGAAAGAAATATTCAACCCCGATGTTCCCATGTGGCTGAAGTTTCCGCTCCCGCTGATGCCCATCATTGAGCTATCGGGTGTAATTACCAAACCCTTTGTTTTAATGGTTCGTCTTTTTGCCAACATGATGGCCGGCCACATGATTGTGACCGTTTTCATCAGCCTTATTTTTATCTTTGGAAAACTCATGGGGACTGCTGCAGGCTTGGCCATCAGCCCGGTATCCATCGTATTTTCACTTTTTATCCTGATGCTTGACCTGTTGGTTTCATTTATTCAGGCTTATGTTTTCACCTTACTGTCAGCCCTCTATTTTGGGATGGCCAAAGCAGAACATCACTAGTTTTAACACTATAAATTAATCTTTATGTTATCAGCTATTTTAACAGTTCTATTGCAAGTAACAGATGTGCTGGATGCCGAAACTGCAGCAGCCACCTTTGAAGGCTTTGCAAAATTGGGTGCAGCGCTTGGAGCAAGTTTTGCTGCCATTGGTGCTGGTATGGGCATCGGAAAAATCGGTGCTGCTGCCATGGAAGCAATCGCACGCCAACCCGAAGCAAGCGGCGACATTCGGTCAAGTATGATCGTATCAGCTGCCTTGATTGAAGGTGTTGCGTTCTTTGCTGTAATCACCTGTGTTTTAGTTCTTTTTGTTTAAAAGAATTGTATTTATTGGTCGTCCCCTCCCGGGATTGCCGGGAGGCTGGACGACAACAACTTAAAAAACAAGAATTATGGGATTTGTTACTCCGGATTTTGGAACCCTGTTTTGGATGACAATCATCTTTGGGATCTTACTCGTTATCCTAAAGAAGTTTGCCTGGAAGCCGATTTTGACAGCTTTAAAGGAGCGGGAAACATCGATCGCCAATGCGCTTTCGTCGGCTGACAAAGCTCGCGAAGAAGTGAAGGACCTGAAAGCAGACCACGAAAAAATTATTGCCCAGGCCAAAAAGGAAAAAGATCTGATTATAAAAGAAGCCCGTGACTTAAAAGATAAACTGTTGGCTGAAGCTAAGACCCAGGCATCCGGCGAAGGACAAAAAATTGTTGCTGCGGCACGCCAGCAAATACAAGCTGAAAAACAAGCAGCCATAAGCGAAATGCGAAAACAAATCGCTGACCTGTCAGTTTTGATAGCCGAAAAAGTCATCCAAAAAGAGTTAAAAGACAAAGCCTCTCAGGAAAATCTGGTTGAAGACCTCCTGAAAGATCTTAAACTACAATAATTTCATGGATCAAAGTAAAGTGACCGTCCGCTATGCGAAAGCTTTCTTCGGCCTGGCAAAAGAAAAACAATTGCTGGATGAGGTGAAGAATGACATGGAAATGATTGGGCAACTGATCAAAACCAGCACCGATCTGCAACTGCTTTTGGAAAGCCCGGTCGTTAAATCCTCGAAGAAAGTCAGTCTTTTGAAAACAATTTTCGAAGGAAAAGTGAATCAACTGACGGTTGATTTTTTAGCCATGGTCGCAGCAAACAAACGGGAGATTTTTACCCAGGGCATTTGCCTGAATTTTGCGGCGCTCTATCGTCAGGATCAGGGGATCAAATCGGCCGTCATTACTACGGCGGTTCCATTACAAGAAGATTTAGTCTCACAAATACAAAAACAGCTCGAAAGCGAATTCAAGACAAAAGTTGAGTTAAGCCAACGAGTAGACACCGAACTCATCGGAGGATTTGTTTTGCGTGTCGACGACCGCCAGATTGACGCCAGCATGGCTTCAAAACTGCGTAGGGTCAAGGAAACATTTTTACAAACTCAAATCAACAAGTAAAAAACTATAAAACAATGGCTGATATAAAACCCGCTGAAGTATCCGCAATACTAAAACAGCAACTGCAAGGCTTTCAGTCGCAAGCCGAATTGGAGGAAGTAGGAACAGTACTCCAGGTTGGTGATGGTATTGCCCGTATCTACGGGCTTTCAAATGTTGAAGCAAACGAAATGCTTGAGTTCCAGGATGGTGTCAAGGGGATTGTTTTGAACCTTGAAGAAGACAACGTTGGCGCCGTACTTTTAGGGCCTTCCGAGGGCATCAAAGAAGGCGACACCGTCAAGCGCCTGCAGCGCATTGCCTCCATCGAAGTGGGCGAAGGCGTCCTGGGCAGGGTGATCAACACCATTGGCGAACCCATTGATGGAAAAGGTCCCATTCAAGGCGAAAAATTTGAGATGCCACTGGAGCGGAAAGCACCGGGAGTGATCTACCGCCAGCCAGTGACCCAACCGCTGCAAACCGGTATTAAAGCCATCGATGCCATGATCCCGATCGGACGTGGACAACGCGAGTTGATTATCGGTGACCGCCAAACCGGAAAAACAGCGGTGGCTATTGACACGATCATCAATCAACGCGAAAATTACGAAGCCGGAACGCCGGTTTACTGTATTTATGTGGCCGTTGGACAAAAAGGCTCCACCGTGGCCAACATTGCAGCGACACTCGAAAAATATGGTGCAATGGATTATACGGTCATTGTTTCGGCAACAGCCTCCGATCCGGCAGCACTGCAATATTATGCACCCTACGCCGGTGCTTCCATTGGCGAATACTTTCGCGATACCGGACGCGATGCCTTGATTATTTTCGATGACCTCTCCAAACAAGCAGTATCGTATCGTGAGGTCTCCTTGCTACTTCGCCGCCCACCAGGCCGTGAAGCTTATCCGGGTGACGTTTTTTACCTGCACTCAAGATTGCTGGAGCGTGCTGCAAAAATCATCGAATCCGATGAGATTGCTTCAAAAATGAACGACCTGCCCGAGTGCTTGCAGGGAAAAGTGAAAGGTGGCGGCTCACTGACGGCCCTGCCCATTATTGAAACCCAGGCCAGCGACGTTTCCGCCTATATTCCGACCAACGTAATTTCGATTACCGATGGCCAGATTTTCCTGGAGTCGAATTTGTTTAACTCCGGCGTTCGGCCAGCCATTAACGTCGGAATTTCCGTTTCGCGTGTGGGTGGTAATGCACAGGTGAAAGCCATGAAAAAGATTTCGGGAACGCTGAAGCTGGACCAGGCCCAATTCCGCGAGCTCGAAGCATTCTCAAAGTTTGGTTCCGACCTCGACGCGGCAACCATGCGTGTGCTCGATAAAGGACGAAAAAACGTAGAAATTCTGAAGCAGGGACAATATGCTCCGATAAAAATTGAGCACCAAATTGCCATTATTTACTGCGGAACCAAGGAACTGCTGCGCACCGTTCCGGTGGAGAAAGTAAAAGCTTTTGAAAAAGATTTTATTGACACCCTGGAAATGGAGCATCGCCCAACACTGGATCAATTGAGAAAAGGAATCCTGAACGACGACATGACCGGAGTTCTGGAAAAAGTAGCAAAAGAAGTAGCAGAACGATATAAATAGTGAAACGATTGAACGATCAAAGTTGCGATTTTGATCGTTCAACCATTCAATCATTTGCAGAAGATGGCCAGTTTAAAAGAAATACGTACACGAATTTCATCGGTAAAAACCACCCGGCAGGTGACCAGTGCCATGAAAATGGTTTCGGCGGCCAAGCTGAAAAAGGCCCAGGATGCCATCCTTCAAATCAGGCCCTATGCCGATAAACTTCACGAAATTCTGAGCTCAATCAGTTCGAGCCTCGAAAATAGCGACGAGTCGGTTTACACGCAGCAGCGGGAGCCCGAAAAGGTGCTGATCATACTGGTTAGCTCCAACCGTGGCCTTTGTGGTGCCTTCAATACAAACATCGCCAAAACGGCTTACGAACTGGCCCTGACCAAATACAACAGACAACTGAAATCGGGGCAACTCGGGTTTTTGATTGTTGGCAAACAAGGCGAAAAATACCTCAAATTGAAAAAGATGCCGGTCGTAGGACAAGCCAACGACTTATTGGACTTGCTGACGTTTGAGCAAACATCAAAACTGGCAACAAACCTGATGGCCGATTTTGAAGAACAAAAGTACGACCGGGTTGAACTGGTTTACAATGAATTTAAAAATGCGGCTGTTCAAATTCCTACGGCAGAACAGTTCCTTCCGGTAGCGATGCAAAATGAAGAAGATGAGTCAACCAGCCATTTCGACTTCATTTATGAACCAACAAAAGAGCAAATTGTAGAGGAGCTCATTCCACGATCGCTGAAAATCCAGTTGTACCGTGCGCTACTCGACTCGAACGCCGCAGAACAAGGTGCGCGCATGACTGCCATGCACAAGGCAACGGACAATGCCACGGATCTGATTAAAGACTTAACCCTGACCTTCAACAAAGCACGCCAGGCAGCCATTACCAACGAAATTTTGGAGGTAACCAACGGTGCCGAAGCGCTGAATGGCTAAATTGAGTCCGTATCTTTTTTTGAAGGAAATAAGCTGTCGTGTTCGCCACCAGCTGTTGGTGTCCAAGATCCCGGACAAACTCAAAACAAATGCGGGTGTAAAACTGTCGTTTTACTAAAACCAGCCAAGCGATGACTAGGAATACTTCCGGTTCGGATGCCTATAGGAAACAGGTGTTGGATGAATTGCATGCCTGGCAACGCAGCATGCAAAAAAAGCCAAGCATACTGAATGAAGCGACTAAAAAGCTTCAGGCAAAAGCAAACCGCATCATCCCCGAAAAGGCCCACCAGGCCATCACCCAAGCCATAAAACACACAACACAGAGCATCATGACCGGTTCCGGACTGATCACGCCACGCCTCGTCTTGTCGGATGCTCCGCTCGAAATGCGCGAAGCCAAAATCATCGACCGCATCAAATTCTACCGCTCAACTGCCGCTGTAGAAGGAGCAGCCACCGGATTTGGCGGAATTTTATGGGGCTTTGCCGACCTCCCACTCTGGATGGCCATTAAAATAAAAATGCTGTTTGAACTGGCCGCCCAGTATGGCTTCGACACACAAGACTACCGCGAACGGATCTTCATCTTGTATGTTTTTCAATTGGCTTTCTCGAGTCAGGAACACCGGAATAAGGTGTATCGACTCATCGAAGACTGGGATAAACACAAACTACCAGACGACAACAATCAACTCGACTGGAGAACCTACTGGGAAGAATACCGCGACCACCTCGACCTGGCGAAACTGTTTCAACTAATTCCAGGTGTGGGCGCAGGAGTTGGAGCGGTTGTTAACTACAAATTGACCACCCGACTGGGCAAGTTTGCCATGAATGCCTATCGCATGAGACTACACCTTCAGTCCTAAAAACGGGAACTGCTTTTCGAGTCGCCCTCATTCACGAAGCCCAGAAGTCACCTTATCAATAAAAAACAGCACCCACTTTTAAAAACCAAATACGAAATCCGTGAAGTCTCTTTTGACGATTCGTTTGATGAAGAGTCCGACTGTTTAAGCGGACCCAAAAAACTATTTCTACAAAAAAAAGGAGCCTCAGCAGAGACCCCTTTTTAAACGTTATTGTGTATTTTGAATGTATTATTCAGATAGGGCAAAACGAACAAACTCAGTGGCTGTCAATCCTTTGTCTACTGACTGAAGGTATTCTTTCACGGTTTGCTTGTTATCCTTCACAAAGGCTTGGTTCAACAAAGTACTTTCTTTGAAGAATTTATTCAAGGCGCCTTGTGCAATCTTATCCAGCATCGCTTCCGGTTTTCCTTCCTGACGGAATTTTTCCTTGGCAATCTCCAGTTCCTTGGCAACGATTTCCGGTGAAACATTGTCTTTATCAACGGCAACAGGGCTCATGGCAGCCACTTGCATGGCCACATCTTTCATCACCTGTGTGTCAACTCCAGCCTGGTTGAAACCGACCAAAGTAGCCAATTTATTTCCCGGGTGAATGTAAGGAACAACCGCTTCTGCTTCTACTTTGGCGAAGAACGACAGTTCAATCTTTTCGCCAATAACACCGGTTTGCTCGGTCACGTGCGATTCGATGGTACGGCCATCAACTTCCAAAGCTTTCAGCGCATCCAAATCGGCTGGCTTGTTGGCAATGGCTGCCTCCAAAAACTTGTTGGTAATTTTCACAAAGTCTTCGTTTTTAGCCACGAAATCAGTTTCGCAGTTCAAAACGACAATTGCTCCGTATTGATTATTCTCACTAACACCGGCCAGGACGACGCCTTCTGAAGCTTCACGATCAGATCGTTTGCTTGCAACCAGTTTGCCTTTTTCGCGGATTATTTGAATAGCGGCATCAAAATCGCCATTGGCTTCGGCAAGGGCGTTTTTACAGTCCATCATGCCGGCTCCTGTTGCTTTACGCAACTTCATTACATCTGCAGCAGTAATTGCCATAATTGATTATTTTTATTTTATTAAAAGAGCAATTATTCTTCGTTTTCATCATCTTTCACTTCAACCTTTTCGGCTTTAGCGGCTGATTTTTTGCTCTTGGCTTTTTTGGGTTTCTCTTCGTCTCCCTCGTTATCGCGTTCCACTTTGCGCTCGTTCAATCCTTCGCTAATGGCATCGCACATCAGGCGAACGATCAGGCGAACCGACTGAGAAGCATCATCGTTGGCAGGAATGATAAAATCAAGTCCTTCAGGATTTGAATTCGTATCGACCATCGCAAATACAGGAATACCCAATTTTTGAGCTTCGCGCACGGCGATCTTTTCTTTCATCACGTCAACCACAAAAAGGGCGGCAGGCAAACGAGTCAGGTCAGCAATACTTCCCAGTACTTTTTCCATTTTGGCCCGTTGACGTGTAATTTGCAACTTTTCGCGTTTTGACAAGTTACTCCAACTGTCTTCCTTTTCCATCTTGTCAATGGAAATCATTTTCTTTACCGCTTTGCGGATGGTTGGAAAGTTTGTTAGCATACCTCCTGGCCAACGCTCAACTACGTAAGGCATATTCACACTCCCTACGGAATCAGCAACGATATCTTTCGCTTGTTTCTTCGTTGCCACAAATAGTATTTTGCGACCCGATTTGGCAATTTGTTTCAAGGCGGCAGCAGCCTCATCGATTTTTACAACTGTTTTTTGTAAGTCGATGATGTGGATTCCGTTTTTCTCCATAAAAATGTACGGAGCCATGTTTGGATTCCACTTTCTTTTCAGGTGGCCAAAGTGAACACCTGCATCCAGTAATTCTTGAAAATTTGTTCTTGGCATCTTTTTACTTTTATAAATAATTTGTTGAAAAGCAACCCCTGAGTAGCTCCAGGTTTACAGGAAGTCTCAGCAGTTTCAGATCCACAGTCATATTTAGATTGAATAATTCGATTAACGTTTTGAGAATTGGAAACGCTTCCGTGCTTTTGGCTGACCTGGTTTTTTACGTTCCACTTCGCGTGGGTCGCGGGTCACAAATCCGGCTTGTTTCAATATTGTTCTTGACTCGGGGTCAATTTCCATCAAGGCTCTTGTAATGGCCAAACGCAGTGCTTCCGCCTGTCCTTTAATACCGCCCCCATCAAGATTCACTTTGATGTCATATTGATCAGCTACACCAACCAGGTTCAATGGTTGCATAACAATATACTGTAGCGTACCATTGGGGAAATATTCTTTTAAATCCCTTTTGTTGATGGTCACATTTCCTTTGCCCTCGCTAAGATAAATACGAGCCACAGCAGATTTTCTACGTCCTAGGGTATTTACTACTTCCATTGTTATAATTTAATCGTGTTTAAATCAATTACTCTTGGATTTTGAGCTTCTTGCTTGTGCTCTGGTCCAACATACACTTTCATGTTTCCATAAACCTTGCGACCCAAGCGATTTTTCGGGAGCATGCCTTTCACAGCTTTCTCAACCAAACGCTCGGGATACTTCGCCAAAATATCCGCAGGTGATTGCTTACGTTGCCCACCAGGATAGCCGGTGTGGCTCAGGTAAACCTTATCACTGATTTTGTTACCTGTTAAACGCACTTTCTCTGCATTAATCACTATTACATTGTCCCCACAGTCTGCGTGAGGTGTAAAGTTGGGTTTGTTCTTTCCTCTCAGGATTTTAGCAACAGCACTGGCCAAACGACCAAGTATCATATCCGTTGCATCAACAACAACCCATTCCTTATTTGCCGTGGCGCTGTTGGCCGAAACGGTCTTGTAAGATAAAGTATCCACTTGCCTTTAATTTTTTTAAATTAACACTAAAAGTTGCAAAAACTTACATTTCAATTGGTTGGGAGGTTTCCGACTTATCAACACCGGGCATGTTAATAAGGTTTCTACCAGCAACATTATCAATTATTTATAAGAACTGCAAGTACGGACAATAATCGGGACTGCAAAAGTATTTCTTTTTTCTTAAAATCCAAACAGAAATGACTGCCGAAAACAAAATTAAATCAAAGATTTACAAGGTGGAAGGTGACAAAAGGAACGCATCGGCAGGTTGACCATCAAAAAACAGCAGCTTCGGAGCGCTAGGACTATGCTTTTACGAATAGCCTTCAGCGGAGCGTGAACCGCCAGGGTTTACTCTGCCAGGGCTCACCGGCATAATGGATTCCAACACGTGCCGAGGTTTTTACATCGAGAGCCGGCGCAGCATCTTCAATCCAAAGCCGGGGCGAAAGAGCAAGATTTTCACCATAAAAAGAGCGGTCGAGCTGGAGTTCGCGCCCCACCCTTCCGGGGCCGTCAATACCTTTCAAACCACGAATCAGCACTGCCGATCCGTTACCAGCCTCTTCCGTCACAAAATTCAAAAGCCAGTACTGTCCATAGATGAGGTACACGTAAATCATTCCGCCGGGCTCGAACATGACCTTCGTGCGTTTGGTCAGACCTTTACTGGCATGGCAGGCCAAATCTTCCTGACCACAGTAAGCTTCGGTTTCCGTAATCTGGTAGCAACGGGTTTCACCGTTATCAAACACGCGAACCAGGGTTTTCCCCAACAATTCGCGGGCAACAGTCAGGGTATCGCTTTGGAAGAAATCGGCAGACAGGCGTTTCGTGACAGGTTTCATACCACGAAGATAAAACTTCCGGCCACACTGCGTAAAGCTTTTACATCTCCTTCGTTTAAGAATATTTAACTAATTACTTGAAAATGACGACCGCTTTTAAACAAAGCTTTATTAATTTTGTCGTTTGTCATTAAAAGAAGTCAGAATGAAATACAACAGAAAACAGAAAACAGGATTTTCAATCGTTGCCGGATTGTTGGTGGTGCTATTGATATTCACCGGATTCAACCGCGATGAAAAACTATTCCTGGTCGACAAGAATCTGGATATTTACTATACACTGGTACGGGAACTCAACCTTTTTTACGTTGACGATATCAACCCCACCGATTTGGTAAAGACCAGTATTGACGAAATGCTCGAATCGCTCGACCCATACACGACCTATATTCCTGAGTCGGACATGGAAGATTTCAAATTCATGACTACGGGCGAATATGCCGGCATTGGCGCTATGATCTCCAAGCATGGAGACCAGGTGGTTATTTCGGAACCCTATGAAGGATTTCCGGCGCAGAAGTCAGGTTTAAAGGCTGGAGATGTTTTGTTGGAAGTAGCAGGAAAATCGACCACGAACATGTCGGTGGAAGATGTGAGCAACCTGCTTAAAGGACCTGCCAACAAGGTCGTCGATGTCAAGATTGAACGTCCGGGACAAAAGAAAAACCTGGAGCTTGCCATTGTTCGTGAGAAAATACAGATTGATGCTGTGCCGTACTACGGCATGTTGGACGATGAAACCGGCTACATCCGTTTGTCGAACTTTACAAACAACTGTGCCAGCCAGGTAAAAAAAGCATTTGTTGAGCTAAAAGAACAACACGATGCAAAAAAACTGATTTTGGACTTGCGTTCCAACCCGGGCGGCCTGTTAATGGAGTCGGTTGAAATCGTGAATCTCTTCGTTCCAAAAGGTTCGGAGGTGGTGAGCACCAAAGGCAAAGTGAAACAGTGGGATAAAACCTACACGGCCACCGAAAATCCCATTGACACCGTCATGCCCATGGCTGTTTTGGTCAACCAGGGATCTGCCTCAGCCTCCGAAATTGTTGCCGGCGCCCTGCAAGACCTCGACCGGGCTGTTATTGTTGGCACGCGTACCTTTGGAAAAGGCCTGGTTCAAACGACCCGCGACCTGAGCTATAACACTAAACTGAAAGTAACCACCGCCAAATATTACATTCCGAGCGGGCGCTGTATTCAGGCCCTCGATTACTCACACCGCAACGAAGACGGAAGTGTTGGCAACGTCCCCGACTCGCTGATCAGTGAATTTACCACAAAAAAAGGGCGCAAGGTTTACGATGGCGGTGGCATTGTTCCAGATCTTAAAATTGACCTGGATCGTTTGAGCAGCCTGAGCATCAATCTTGCCCGCCAGTTTATGTTCTTCGATTTTGCCACCCAGTTTGCCAATGAGCATGAATCGATCGCTGCTGCCGAAGAATTTAAGATCGACGATGCCATTTTTAACGACTTTAAAACTTTTGTCAAAGAACGCGGTTTTTCCTACCAGTCAGAAACGGAGAAAGTTTATCAAGAGCTAATGGAAACGGCCAAACAAGAAAAATACTTTGATGTGGCCGAGCAAGAATTTGAACAGTTAAAAGTGAAAATCGGACACGAGCTGGATCAGGATTTTGAGTCGTTTAAAGATGAGCTAAAAGAAATGCTGACCGATGAAATCGTCACCCGCTATTATTACCAGCGCGGAGCTATAAAATCAGCCATTCAGGATGACAAGGGTATTGAGAAAGCCAAAGAGACGCTAAAGGATCCCAATGCCTTCAGCTCTGTTTTTACCAAAGGAAAGATCATTTCATCCAACCTCATCGTCCAGCCCGACAACGACTGGGTCCTCCGTCCCAGCCTGGAGCTGCACGAGGCTTAGCGAATTCTTCACGACAAGCAAATTCCCATACAAGGTACCATGATATTGAACCCCCTGCAGCGCCTGTTGCAGGGGTTTTTCTTTTCAAGACTTTCGCTAAAAGTTATTTCACACCGATTTGGCAAAAAAATACAGTCATGCCACAATCATCAATAAAAATAAATTTATCTTTATCGCGATTTTTATGAAAACCAAAAAAAACAACTATGACAAAATTCTATCTGAGCTTATTAGTCAGCTTCCTGACCTTGTCAGTAGCAGCGCAAACACATTTGTATGAAAACCCGGCGTTTGATAAAATCGCGAAGGAACATCAAATGATCGCCGTCGTACCTTTTGATGCCACAGTTTCTTTACGCCCCAAACAAATGAAAGACATTTCGCCTGAACAGTTGCAGCGCATGGAGCAATCCGAAGGCGAAAGTGTACAAATGGCCATGTATTCCTGGTTTTTGAAAAGAGAAAAAAGGGAACAGCTAACTGTAAAAGTACAGGACACCAATACAACGAATGCGCTACTGAAAAAGAACGGAATCACTTACGAAAACCTGACGGAATACACACCTGAAGAACTCGCAAAACTGCTTGAGGTTGATGCGGTTGTATCAGGTAAGTTTGAAACCAGCAAACCCATGTCCGAGGGAGCATCGATCGCCTTGGGCGCATTGATTGGCTTTTGGGGAAGCACCAATAAAGCTGTACTGAATATGTTTATTCACAATGCCGCCGACGGACAATTGCTAATCAATTACAACAAAGGGGTGAGCGGATCCGTGGGCAGTAGCACCGAAGATTTAATCAATATTCTTTTACGAAAAGCATCACGCAGAATTGCCTATACAAAATAAGTTGGGCACAAGAAGAGCTTTAAGAAGGGCCCTCCACGGCCCTTTTTATGCTTTCACTCAATCTCGGGGTGGCTCATCTCATCAAACATCCCAAATGGCCAAAACAATGCTCCGGGCGGTTTTAAATCAATGCCCACTTTTTTTAAAATCAATCTCCTTTGCGAGCCTTCTTCCCACCACAGTCTCGTTAACCAGGAAACTTTGCAGCCAACTTGCTTATCATGAATCCAATAGCTGTTCCTGTAAAAACTTCGTAAACCAAAAGGAGTTTTAGGTGCTTTAGTATTTTATTATAACTTTACCCACAACCTTGGACTGAATATGAACTAAAAACGTAAGGGGATGAAAAAAGTATTACTTCTTTTTTTTGTACTGGCAATTATTCATGCTGAAGCCCAAACACAGCGTGGGCAACGACGAAATCTGCCCATCAGGGAAGGCGGCCAAACAATTGATGCCGGACAGATTCCGGAAAAAATGCGCACGGGCGGCAGTCATGACGGAAATGATCATCAAAACGACACCCGGAGAATAGCAGACCTTAAAAAATTAGCCGATGAACTGGTCAACGCAGTCACTTTTGATGACATTGTGTGGCAGAACAAAGACGCAAAATTGACCAAAGTTGATGCCGGAAATGCCCTGAATGCGCATGTCACGGATCCGGAAGATGCAGACGGAGATGGCTACGGCGATGTTGTGCAAAAAGGAGTGAACCCACTTCATGAAGGATCTGAAGCTGCAGGTGAAAACCCGCTTTTTCAGGAAGGAACGCAAAATCCGGGAAACGATGGCAGCAGAACACCCCCCGTGCAACAAGCCACAGGAGATTTAAAAGAACTATATCCCCCCGGAAATAAGGGAAATGGCAGCCGTTTTTCGAGCTTCGACGAAATTGAGTTTTTCGCATGGCAAAACTTGAGCGGTGAAACTGCGCATGGAAATTATGCTATTGAAATTACGAAAGTGGGAACTGACGGGCAGGCGCAACACACATTTGTTGGCACAAGCCTGAGCAAAACGGGCCGAAATCCTCAAACCGGAAAAGAAATAAAAATGAGGACCGTCAAAGTCGCAAAGTTTAAGGCCGGACAAGCGTTGGCCGACCTTGTTAAACGCACCGGAAACCCCAATCAGGAGGGCCCTGCCGGGGCTTCCACCAGCGGTCGTTACTACTGGATTGTGAGAGAAACTACGACGGGGATTTCATCAAAACCAAGCTATTTTTCAATTTCAGAAGAAAAAAATAACCAAACTGGCTACGACGAAAAATCGGCTATGCTAATCGTAAAAATTGATGAAACGGCCCTAAGAAATACCAATACTTCAATCGACAACAGCAAGGATGCACAAACGCTAAAATCAGACAAAAGACTTGATATTCGGGCGTTGAGAGCAAATGATGCCCGGCATGGATTAGGAGCAAGGCACCACGATGCACGGATTAAGAATGCAAAGGCCACTGATGCTCGAATCAAGGATGTGCGGATGTCGGATGTGCGGAAAAATGAGCTTCGTGCAACAACCAAAGTTGACGAACGCCATCAAGGCCTCATCAGAAATCGAACGGAACCGACCAATAAACCAATCGAGATTACCGAGGAAAGCTTTAAAATAGCTCCCCAACATGGCCTCGATACAAAATATGCAAGGATTCAGAATGGCCAAACAGTGCAGATTTCGAAAAGCAACGTACAGCTAATTGCTCCCTTCCTGCCAAATCCGCATGGAAGTACCATCAACTATCGCTGGATTGTCAGAAACAAAAAACAGAATAGCGAAGCGTCGTTTCAAGGCACCAGCATTCAGTACCAATTCGATAATGAAGGAATTTATGAAATTGAAATCACACCAGTAGTGGAACAAAAAAGCCTGGATTCCTATCATGTCACCCTTATTTGCATCTAAGCGCGTTGTGGCTTTATGAGTTTAAAATCTGGCTTATTGCTGCTTTTACTCTTCCCGTTCTGTGTGGCTAGCCCACAGGTTTCAAACCCGAGGCATCCGGCAGAATGGGAAGAAATTCGTGGTGTCGTTATGGGGTTTCGCTATTTTAAGAATCCGAATGTGAGCTGGGATGAAGCCTTCGATCCGTTTATAAAAACAGCCCGGGCTTGTATTGACGAAGGCATTGATTTTTACATTGTTGAACTGCCGGAAAGTCAAAGCAAAAACCCAGTCCCAATTCGCTTAGACACCGTTTTCAGCAATCGAAACATTGATTCGCCATTGGTCCATATTATTACAATCGATTCACTTTCAAATACCTTACCCTGGGTTCGCGATCATGGCATGTACCAAATTTATCAAAATGAGGTTGGTGATCGGCTTTTTTTCAATTTCCCTGACGACCAAACAGGCCGATTTATGGCCAAATTCCTCGATATTCCATCGGAAATCATTCACTCCGAAATGGCAGACAACTATTATACGGATGGTGGAAATTTTTTAACCGATGGGCATGGAACATTCAACATCGCCGCAACCAATACCTCTGAGAAGTTGCCTGCCGGATTGCTTGAGGAATATGACTATTTCTACCAAAATTTTGGCATTAAAAAGACACTGAATCTATCAACTTCGTTTGTCCATGTTGATTATTTCATCAAATTGATCGATGAGGAAACCGCCCTGATCGCTTATATTCCGAACAGCAATTACGACATTTCCATCGATGAGTTTTACGACGACCAACATGCCATTGATCAAGCAGTCATTTCAATTTCACAACAGCTCGAATCGGCTTACGGACGAGAAATAAAATTCGTTCCGATACAAAACGCACCCACCTCCTATGACCGGGATACAAAAATCGTCTTAAATACTTCAAAGGCAACTTACATTAATTCGATCATCATCAACAAAACGGTTTTGGTGCCCCAATATGATGTGAAATTGTATGATGAACGGGCGCTCGAGGCCTATCGAAAAGCGATGCCCGGATACAACATTGTTGGGGTAGCTTGCCGACAATATGCCCATTTGGCAGGAGCCATTCACTGTTTAACCCACGAAATTTATGCTGATAACCCAATCTATGTCAGGCACAAGTGGCTTCAAGGAAAGCTGTCACATCATCCGGGCGGCTATCCGGTCAATGTCATAGCCAAATCATCCGATGGAATTCAAACCGTTAATTTGCATTGGCGGGCAAACGAACAAGGGGAATTCAGTTCAGTTCCGATGGTATCGACCAAAAACGACCAATTTCAGGCGACTATTCCAGCAGCAAAAAGCGGCACCCCAATTGACTATTATATTGAAATTCAGAATAATAATGGCAAGCGCATACATAAACCACAGGTTGCACCAACGGACTCTTACAGCTTTTCAATCCAATAATAATTCTCCCGAAAATATTCCAGCCCAACGGTTCCAGTCAAAATTGCAAATCGGATCATTAAGATGAAAATATCACGATAACCGCTAAAACGAAATTTGGATGTTGTGGCTGCCAACCGCATATGCCAGCATCCAACCCAATACTGATTTCCAAACCTCAATTTCCATCAATCAAGTATTTTTTCAGGATCTCCGTCTGCGGATTTTTCAGGATGTCATCGGGGTGCCCTTGCTCAATAATGTCGCCATAATACATAAATACAACATGGTCGGCCAAACGAACCGCCTGCCGCAAAACGTGAGTGACCAGAATGATGGTGTAATGCTCCTTTAGCTCTTTAAAGAGATTTTCAATAGTCTTGGTCGAGATGGGATCCAATGCTGATGTCGGTTCGTCGGCTAGGATAATGGTGGGTTTTACGGCCAAGCCACGCGCCAGACAAAGGCGCTGTTGCTGACCGATGGACAGACTGTTGGCCGGATTATTCAGGCGGTCTTTCACCTCGTCCCACAAGCCCACCCGTTTCAGGTTCGACTCCACACTGTGAGCAATCAGTTTTTTGTTGCGGACTCCCTTCAGCTTTAAACCATAGGACACATTTTTGTAGATTGAAACGGGCAGGGGAAACGGACGTTGGGACAACAAGCCCATCTTTTGCCGCATGATGGGGAGATCTTGTGACGCTTTCAGGATATCTTTCCCATCAATCAACACCTCGCCACCGACGATCAGCTCTTTGTGCAAATCTGTTAAACGGTTTAAACTCTTGAGCAAAGTGGTTTTACCGCAGCCTGATGGCCCCAACAGAACCACAATCTTATTCCGTGGGATATCCAAATTAATACTTTTCAGGATTTCACCTTCGTGGGTTTTTACACTTAATCCTTTGATCTGGATAATTGGTTTTTCGATGTCCGCCTTGCTCATCTTCAATTTTGATTTTGTGTATGCATTTGTCTGCTTGAATAGCTTTTCTGTAAACATCGTCGTTCTATTTAATTATATTTCTTGAATACCGTTTAGACAACAGTCGTGCGGAAACACTGATAACCAGAATAAAGATGGTCAAAACGACTGCCGCAGCGTAGGCTCGTTGCCGAACTTCCTCAATCGGAGAACTAAGCTGAAAGAAGATCGCCAGCGGAAGCGTGGCTACCGGCTCATCAAGGCTGATAGGAATATTGTCAGTGTAGCCACCCGTAAAAAGGACGGAAGCTGCATCGCCAATTCCACGGCCAAAAGCCAATAACAAAGCCGTGATGAAGCCCGCAAATCCTTGTTTGAACAAAACTTTCAACGCAGTTTCGGTACGGGTTGATCCCAGCGAGAAAGAAGCCTCCTGCAACTCCACCGGAATGGTTTTCAGCACTTCATCAAAAGCCCGCACCAGGATCGGGGTAATTAGTAATGCAACGGTAATGATCCCGGCCAACAGCGAGGCATTCAAGCCAAAAAACAGCATGACTGCGAAGCCAAAAGCTCCGTAAACAATGGATGGAATGCCCCACAGCGCATCCAGCAGATAGCGGATGGTATTTTGCACCCGTTTCATCCTGATCAGCTGTACGTTGATAAACAAAGCTGCCGGCAGCCCGATAAAGACAGCCAGGACCGTGGCGCCAACCGAAAGGTAGAATGAGCCAATAATCGCGTTGAGTATCCCTCCTTCGCCTCCAAAATAATAGCCTCCCTTGGGTAGTTTTAAAATGGTATCCCACGACAAGGCGCCAATCCCTTTGTTGAACACCACAAAAAGGAGGAACAGCAAAATAGCAATGACCGAATAGGCTGCCAGGAAAGAGATGACCTTGAAAATTTGCTCTTCGATGGTTTTCCACTTTCTCATGACTGCTCAGTTTTATGGATGAAATACCTGAAAAAAAGGTTGATGACCAAAATGATCACAAACAGCAACAAGGCGGCAAACATCAGTGCCGAATCATAATCAGGAATTGACATCATTTCGCCGTAGTTGTTGGCAATCAGGGCCGGCAGCGGATAACCCGGACTGAAAGGTGACACAGAAATGTCGAGGGTATTACCAACCACCATTAGCACGGCTATGGTTTCACCAAAAGCTTTGGCAATACCCAGTCCGAAAGCAGAGATGATTCCCGGAAAGCCCTTTTTGAAGATGACATGTTTCACCATTTCCCAATGGGTTGCCCCCAGCGATAACGAAGCTTCCTTCATACCTACAGGAATGGTATGGAACACTTCGATCAGCATGTTCAACATGTAAGGAATGCACATGACTGCCAAAACAACACCTCCTGCAAGCAAGCTGTAACCGGAACTGCTGGTTCCGAAAAACGGGGCCACATAATCTGAAACGGCAGGAACGATGACCAGTACGCCCCATACTCCGTAAACAACCGACGGGATGCCTGCCAGGATATCGATGACAGGCAACATCACATTTAGCAGTCTTTTTTTGCCAAACTGAGTCAGGTACACCGCGGCAAACAAGCATAATGGAGCCGATAAGAAAAACGACAAAACAGTGACATAGGCCGAACTGTAAATAAAGGGCATGAATCCAAACTCACCTTTCATCGGAAACCATTTTGCTGATAGGATGAGCTCTGCAAACGAATGGTTTGCCAATAGTGGAGCGGCTTTCCAGTAAAGGCCAATGGCAATAAGGGCGGGGATGGACAATAGTAAATACAGTCCTCCCCGCATCCATATCGTAACAATAAGGTCTGTCAGTCGTCTGCTTCTGTTCATTTTATAGGTTCATTTTAATATTCCTTCATCTGACTTTTTCCCGCAATCAACCAATCCAAAGTATATGCTCGTTTCGATGGGCTTAATTTATTTTGGATACCTGTTTTTCCAGTTTTGACTTTGCCAGGGGCACATAGCCAGCTTCCGGTACAAAAGCTTGTCCATTGGTGACCACCCACTTCAAAAAGTCGATGGTAGCTTGTTTCTGCGGTTTACCTTTTGACACCAGGTACAACTCGCGGGCTGGTGGCGAGGGGAATTGCCCTTCGGCAATGGCAGCCAGTATTTCATCAAATTTGCTGTAGAATGCCTCGTCAGCATCAATCTTCCCGTTTTCGTTTACATCAATCGGGATTACCTCAATTCCCGGGTTTTTATTTCCTGTTTTAATATCGTACAGGTAAATGGTGTTGTTAAACCCGATTCCTTTTTCATCTTTCACAACTGCATCTGCCAATCCCGGATCACCAAACACGCCCACGCCTTTCAGGTCCTCCTGTTTACCACCAAGGTAGGCAGCCCAGGTCCCGGCAGCGCCACAGGCATCGGAACGGGTAAAAACGTTAATCGCCAGGTCGATTTCAATCCCGGAAATTTGGTTCCAGTTGGTAATTTCACCCGCAATAAAAATTTTGCGAAACTCATCGCGGGTAAGCCCACGTGCGTGAATGACGCTCAGCACCGGACTGTTCGCATTAATGGTCGGGATGACAGCATCTTTGGTTACGCCCAACCACCAAACACCTTTGTCAATCTCTTCCTGAACAATCTCGCGCGAGAACATGCCCAGGTCAACCGTACCCGACAACGCGTCGGCCATGCCCTTGCCCGCCCCACCGGCAGAAATATTGAACCGGATTCCGGGGTTTTCTTTCTGGTACTCTTCACTCCACTTGATGACGAGTGGATACAATGCAAATGCACCCGACAGGCTGATAGTTTGTTCTTTCTTTTGTCCTGACGAACAGGCTGAAAAAACAACGGCGACGGCCAACAACAAGGATAAGTTCTTGATCTTCACGCCTTCTATTTTTTGATTGTTTTTAATTTTTGAAAAGTGATGGGCTGACGGTCAGCTGCACGTATAAAAAATGCGAGAATTTATCATCGTCAATTCCCTGAATCGTTTTTAGCGAGCAGGTGGGCAGATAGAATAAATAGCCACTTTCAAGTGCTCCCCAGCTGGCAAATTGGTGTTTCAGCACCAGGTCGTTCTCATACCCCAAATTTCGATCATTTGGTGTCGTTGGGTTGGTTTGTGCCAATTGATAATAATGACTGGTATTCTTCAAGCTCGTATTCTTTGTAAACTTGTGATCGAAGAAGAAATAATAATCAACCAAACCACCTTGATTGGTGTGTGAATCAAAACTTCGGAAATAGTCTATTCCTCCAAAAAAGCGATGGCGGGCACCATACAGGACATCAAAAAGATGATCAGTTTGCTGACTGCTACCAGTTTTGCTGTTTCCCGAAAGATAGCTCAACCCAATCCCAGGTGATAATTTCCCCAGTTTGTATTTCGACTCAGCATCAAACAGGACAGCACTTACGTTTTTCCCCGATTGGTTTTTCCCGAACTGGTAATAGATGTTTGCCGACAGGCTCAAATTTCCTTTTTCATAGGTTGAATAAATACCGGTCGTTTGACGGAAATACAACGTATTTTCAGTTTCAGATTTTGTCACAGCCGAAGCTACGTGTGACAGGGTCAAACTCCAGCTCACGGACAGACTGCTTTGAGCCCAGATATAACTCAATGACTTAATCTGCGTGGGATCGAAAAAGTTGTCGGACGTATTTTCACCTGTCGAGTTCCAACTGGTTCCCAGGTGGAACTCCCGGTTTTCAGCCTGCCATCTATAAACGATGGCATCGTAAGCTATTCCGTTCTGGTTCCAATTACGCGCTCCTAAAATTCGCTGGTTGTCGTAAACCAATTGCTGGCGCCCTACCGAAAGCCAGCCCGCGGTTCCTGTCCGAATCTCAACAAAAGCTTCGAAAAGCTCAAGCGACGCGTAGTCGCCAAGTACGCCGGTAGAGCTGGTCAATTGTTCGTCTCCCCACACCCTGACATCTTGTGTCGTAAATTTCACCTTTAGCCCTTCTGTTTCATAGTTGAATGACACGCGTGTCCGTTGTGAAATAAAAGCGGCGGGTGCAGCTCCTTCTGCTGCGAGTTTGCGGTAACCATCGCGCAGTTCGAACCGATTCCGAAACTGCCCATCGACTTTAAATTGGGCGAAAACAGGAGTTGAAATCGTCATGCCAACAAGTAGGAAACAGCTTGTTC
>NZ_LGIA01000172.1 GCF_001270965.1 Sunxiuqinia dokdonensis
CCATGAAAATAGTCTAAAAGTAAAAGTCCCGGTAAAGACATTGCTTAACCGGGACTTACTTATTGATTCGTTATCGTTTGTAGAAGCTATTTATTTGACTTCTTCAAAATCAACATCAGTTACTTCGCCATCCTGGCCACTGTTTGACGATTGATTGCTTCCGCCTTGGGCTCCTGCGTTGGCATCAGGTCCGGGCTGTTGGCCGCCGGCTTGTGCCTGTGCGTTGTACATTTCCTGTGAAGCAGCCTGGAATACCTGGTTCAGTTCTGCTGTTGCAGCATCAATTCCTTCCAGATTTTCGGCTTTGTGGGCTTCTTTCAGTTTGTTCAGGGCCTCTTCAATCGGTCCTTTTTTGTCGGCCGGCAGTTTATCGCCAAACTCTTTCAGTTGCTTTTCTGTTTGGAAAATCAAACCGTCAGCCTGGTTCATTTTGTCCACTTTTTCGCGGGCTTTTTTGTCGGCGTCAGCGTTGGCTTCTGCTTCGGCTTTCATTTTCTTGATTTCATCATCGCTCAGGCCCGAAGAAGCTTCAATCCGGATCGATTGTGATTTTCCGGTGGCTTTATCTTTGGCGTGAACGTGTAAAATACCATTGGCATCAATGTCGAACGCCACTTCAATTTGAGGCACGCCACGTGGTGCGGGTGGCAGACCGTCCAGGTGAAAACGTCCGATGGTTTTATTACCATTAGCCATTGGCCGTTCGCCCTGCAAAATATGGATCTCAACCGATGGCTGATTATCTGCAGCAGTTGTAAATGTTTCTGTTTTCTTTGTTGGAATGGTCGTGTTGGCTTCAATCAATTTAGTCATCACACCACCCATGGTTTCAATACCTAATGAAAGCGGAGTCACGTCAAGCAGCAGTACGTCTTTTACCTCGCCGGTCAATACACCACCTTGAATCGCGGCACCTACAGCCACAACTTCGTCAGGGTTTACACCTTTCGATGGTGCTTTCCCAAACAATTCCTGTACTTTATTTTGAATGGCGGGAATACGGGTTGAACCACCAACCAACAATACTTCATCAATATCAGATGCTGACAAGCCGGCATTTTTCAAAGCTTTTTTACAAGGCTCCATGGTGGCGTTGATCAGACTGTCAGACAACTGCTCGAATTTTGAACGAGTCAGTGTTTTCACCAAGTGTTTTGGTACACCGTCAACCGGCATAATGTAAGGCAGGTTGATTTCGGTTTGCGTTGAACTTGATAACTCAATTTTCGCTTTCTCAGCAGCTTCTTTTAAACGCTGCAAAGCCATGGGGTCTTTTCTCAAATCCAGCCCTTCGTCTTTTTTGAACTCATCGGCCAGCCAGTCAATAATCACCTGGTCGAAGTCATCACCCCCCAAGTGTGTATCACCATCGGTTGATTTTACTTCGAACACACCATCGCCTAATTCCAAAATGGAAATGTCGAAAGTACCACCACCCAAGTCGAATACGGCCACTTTCATATCTTTATGCATCTTGTCCAGACCATAGGCCAACGAGGCAGCTGTTGGTTCGTTAATGATTCGGCGCACTTGCAAACCTGCAATTTCGCCTGCTTCTTTGGTGGCCTGACGCTGTGAGTCACTGAAGTAAGCAGGAACGGTAATCACGGCTTCGGTTACTTCCTGTCCAAGATAATCTTCAGCTGTTTTCTTCATTTTTTGAAGAACCATGGCTGAAATTTCCTGCGGTGAGTATTTGCGGTCATCAATTTGAACGCGCGGCGTGTTGTTGTCTCCTTTTATCACTTTGTAAGGAACTCGTGATACCTCCTTGCTGACGTTGTCGAACGTTTCGCCCATAAATCGCTTAATAGAGGCGATTGTTTTCTCAGGATTGGTAATCGCCTGACGTTTTGCAGGATCACCAATTTTACGTTCTCCGTTCTCAACAAAAGCAACGATTGATGGCGTTGTTCTTTTTCCTTCGCTGTTAGGAATAACAACAGGCTCATTTCCTTCCATTACTGAAACACATGAGTTTGTTGTTCCTAAGTCAATTCCAATTATTTTTCCCATTGTAATTGTATTTTTATTTTTAATGTTTTCCTTTTGAATTAAAATTCACGAACAGGAAGAATCAATGATTATGCCAAGGGGCTTATCCTCATTTGAAATGCAATATTGGCACAATGGCCGGGCGGAAAAAAAGCAGGCTGACATATTTGGTGACAAAAAGACAGCGAGCCAATTTTTTTCTACCTTTATGCGACTAATCAATTAAACGAAACAAATCAATGAAATCAAATGCGATCAGGCTTGATAAAAACGAGCGCCTCTTGTCTCTTGATGCCCTTCGTGGGTTTGACATGTTTTGGATTACCGGCGGCAGTATGCTGGCCATTTTTATCGGTGAAGAGACCGGTTTTGACTGGTTGGCACAACAAATGCACCATGTTAAGTGGGCTGGTTTACGAATGTATGATTTAATTTTTCCGCTTTTCATGTTTATCGCCGGTGTGGCTATCCCATATGCACTTATTTCGAAGCTCGAAAAGAGTATTCCTCAAAAGGTTTTGCTGGGTAAGGTTACCAAACGAATGCTGATTTTAGTTGTTCTGGGTATTCTGTATAATGGAGCCTTGAGTGGCGATTTGACCAACATTCGGTATGCCAGCGTCCTTGGACAAATTGGGTTGGCTTATTTTTTTGCTTCGGTTATTGTGATTTACACCAAATCGTTTCGAAGCCGGCTTTATTGGCTCGTTGGTATGCTGATCGGCTATGCTTTTATACAGCTTTTTGTTCCGGTGCCCGGAGTTGGTGCGGGAGTGCTTACTCCTGAGGGATGTATTAACGGCTATATCGACCGGATGCTGCTTCCCGGGCGTTTGCACGGCGGAGTTTTCGATCCTGAAGGGCTGTTATGCATTGTGTCAGCCACAGGCATTACTTTAATGGGCTCGGTGGCCGGGCATTTCTTGCGCGGACAAAACCGGACACCCTGGCAGAAAATCAGTTTGCTATCAATAATAGGCATTGCTTTATTGGTCGTTGGCTTGCTGCTTCACCCGGTTTATCCGATCATCAAGTCAGCTTGGACCACCTCTTTCAACCTGGCTGCCGGAGGAATTAGCTTTTTGTTGATGGCGCTGTTTTACATGATTATTGATGTGCTGAAATGGCAGAAGTGGTCGTTCTACTTTCGGGTTATTGGCATGAATTCCATTTTTGTGTATCTGTTTGTGCATTTTATTGACGTGTCGCAATTGACTGGTTTTCTGTTTGGCTGGGCCCCGGAAATTTTGGGCGACTTTGGACAGTTGATCTGGATTGTTGGTTGGCTGGCAATTGTTTGGTCAATCTTGTATTATATGTATCGAAAGCAAATCTTTTTGAGAGTATAAAAAAGAGGGGTTGCTATTGGCAGCCCTTTTTTCGTATAAACCGGCAGGTCGTGACAGGTTTTCTGGATGAACACCATTTCAAGGCATAAATTCGTACTTTTGCAGATGAATTGAAATTTAAAGTTATGTCAGTACATAAAAATGATATCAAGCGGGTAACCACGCATGTCCTTTCAGAAATGAAGCTGAAGGGTGAAAAAATATCCATGTTAACCAGCTACGATTACAGCATGGCGAAGCTGGTGGACGAGGCCGGCATTGATGTGATCCTGGTAGGCGATTCTGCTTCGAATGTGATGTTGGGCAACGAAACAACGCTTCCGATTACGCTGGATCAGATGATTTATCATGGTGCGTCGGTTGTGAAAGCTGCCAACCGTGCGTTGGTTGTTGTCGACCTGCCTTTCGGGACTTACCAGGGAAATAGTAAGAAGGCTTTGAGTTCGGCCATTCGCATTATGAAAGAAACAGCGGCTGACGCGGTCAAACTGGAAGGTGGAAAGGAAATCATCGAGTCGGTTGACCGCATTCTTTCTGCAGGAATTCCAATCATGGGACACTTGGGGCTGATGCCGCAATCGATCCATAAATACGGAACTTATACGGTTCGTGCCAAGCAGGAGGCCGAAGCGGAAAAGCTGATTGAAGATGCCAAACTACTGGAAGAAGCTGGCTGCTTTGCCATCGTACTGGAAAAAATTCCTGCGGCATTGGGTCAGAAAGTGGCCGAGTCGGTCAAAATACCCATCATCGGAATTGGTGCTGGCGGTGGCGTTGACGGGCAAGTTTTGGTGATTCACGACATGTTGGGAATTACCCAGGAGTTTTCGCCCCGGTTCCTCCGTCGCTACCACAACCTGGCTGCCGAAATCAAAGGCGCTGTTGGTAGCTACATTGAAGATGTCAAATCCCGGAACTTCCCCAGCGAAAGAGAGCAGTACTAATATACAACGGGCAGAGGGCAGAGAGCAAAGGGCATGAGGCAGTGAGTGCGTAGCTTGAGATGATGGGAGTGTGAGAGACTGCGAAAAGGGAAAAGTAAAAAATAAATAAAGCAATGTCTAATCTGGTCAAAGTTATTTAGGCGTGGACAATGGACAACTTGAAACTTTAAACTCGGAACTCGAAACTAATTATGCAAGTAATATACGAAGACAATCATTTGATTGCAGTTAATAAAGCCTGTGGCGAAATTGTGCAGGGTGACAAAACCGGCGATGAAACGCTGATTGATATGGTCAAGGCCTATATCAAAGACAAGTACAAAAAGCCTGGTGACGTGTTTCTGGGATCGCCCCACCGGCTCGACCGGCCGACCAGCGGCGTGGTTTTGTTTGCACGAACCAGCAAAGCCCTGACCCGGCTGAGTGAGATGTTTCAGGATAAAGCGGCCATTAAGAAAACCTACTGGGCAGTGGTTGACCTGCTGCCAGAGGAAATGGAAGATACCTTGGAGCATTACCTTTGGAAGGACGAAGCCAAGAATAAAAGTCATGCTTCACCCACTCCCAAACCCAAGAAAGGGGCCCGCTTTTCAAGTTTAAGCTACCGGCACCGGGCCAGCCTGAACCGTTTTCATCTGTTGGAAATTGATTTGCACACGGGGCGACACCACCAGATAAGGGTGCAATTGGCTAAAATTGGCTGCCACATCAAGGGCGATTTAAAATATGGCGCCGCCCGGAGCAACCAAAATGGCGGCATTCACCTGCACGGGCGTAAATTGGAGTTTATTCATCCGGTGAGTAAAGTTCCCTTGAAAATTGTGGCGCAGCCTCCAAAAGGCGATCCGATTTGGGATGAACTGATTCAGATTAAGGAATTGAAAGAATAGGAAGGCGTCATACGATGGACTTCAGCGAATTGCCGTTGAAACTCAGCGGCAGAAGACCATTCACGTTGTCGAGCACTTCAATTTTGTTTGAGCTGTCCAGAATCACCCGGATTGGTTTCTGAAAGCGGTGTTGCGATTCGAGCATCACCTGGCGGCAGGCACCGCATGGGCTGACATTGGCGGCCGGGTTGCCATTTTGATCAATGGCTGTGACCACGATGGTTTCGATGGGGACTGCCGGATAGTTGGCATTGGCCCAAAAAATGGCAGCCCGCTCGGCACAGGTTCCCAAGGGGCTGGAGGCATTTTCCTGGTTGTTGCCCGTGACAATGGTTCCGTCAGCAAGCCGCAGCGCGGTTCCGACATGATAGTTTGAGTAAGGTGCATAGGCCAACAAGGCGGAGGCCCGCGCCTGCATGGTTAATTCCTGATCCACAGAGGGCAATTCGTCTAATTTTTCGAACTCCGATATACTAATTTTAATTTCTTTCGTTTTCATAGGGAGGCTTTGCCCAAATTTACATTTTTTTATGTAGCTATGCCAATGCCTCATGAGGGTCTGGCCTTTTTTCTCATTTTATGGTTTCGATTGATGCACAGATAAAGCCCAAAAAAGTTACAATTACAGGCTGGTAGTATTTTTTAGCTGCCCGCTTTTTCTATTTTTGCTAAAAAATTCGTTTATGATTCGTAAAACTTCGCTGAGTATCTTTTTTCTGATCTTTGTTCTGGTTGGTTTTAGTCAACGCATCAATACCCGTGAAGAGTACATTAAACAATACGCCGAGCTGGCGGTGAGCGAAATGATCCGTAGCGGCGTTCCCGCCAGTATCACCCTGGCCCAGGCTTGTCTGGAATCGGGAAATGGCAATTCGACCTTGAGCCGAAAAAGCAATAACCATTTTGGAATCAAGTGTAAAAGTACCTGGAACGGCAAGCGGGTTTATCACGACGATGATGAAAAAGGCGAATGCTTTCGTCGCTATAATTCGGTGGAGGAGTCTTTTATTGACCATTCCGATTTTTTGATGCTTAACCCCCGTTATGCCAGTCTGTTTCAATTGAAATTGACGGACTACAAAGGTTGGGCCCGTGGGCTGAAGAAAGCAGGTTATGCCACGAACCCACACTATGCCAATCACTTGATCCGGATTATTGAAGATCATAAACTGTATTTGTATGACGAGGGCCTTGACCAGTCGCAAATTGCCCGCATTCAGCAAAGCCATAAACCAGCCGATGGCCGAAGCCTGATCAATCCTTACCAAACACGAAAAGTGGTGATGCGAAATGGCCTGAAATCGATTGTGGTGAAAGAAGGCGACACCTTTCAGCGGATTGCACAGGAGTTTGACATGAAGGAGTGGGAGATTTATGCCTACAACGATTATGAAAAAGGACATCAACCGCGGGTGAACGAGATTTTATATGTAGAGCCCAAACGCCGGAAAGCGGAAAAGAACCATCAGATTCATCGCTTCGAGGCAGACGATACCATGCATTTTCTGTCACAACGCTATGGTGTGAAGCTCAATCGCCTTTACCGGCTCAATCGCATGAAACCCGGCGAAAGACCAGAGCCTGGAACGTCGATCTATTTGCGAAAGAAGAAACCCCGGAACTAATTTTTTTTGAACCAGGTTTGGCGCAGCACCCGGATTGTGAGGTAGAGAAAGCTCAGCGCAATAATCAAATAAACAGCAACCGGCAGATAGGCCAGGTTGTCGTCAAAACGGTAGTTGAAAATACGCAGCTTTTCACTGATTTGAAGACTTCCTTCGGCCCATGATGGCCAAATGACATGTTGGATGATGATGAAGTCGATATAAAAAAACAAGGCTGATAGTGCGAAGTAAAATAAGCCTAACAAGCTGCGGATGAATTGGACGGCTATCGTTTTCATTTGGTTCGAAGTGTCGAAATGCTGTGGAAACCTCTCAGAAACTCTCCGGTTTTCATTCGTTTTTTTCCTGAAAGCTGAAGGTCGGTCATGTTTAGCCAGCCATCAGCGGCTGCAATTTTCAGATAGCTTTTTCCGTCTGAGTCAATGGTTCCGGGCTTTGCCTGAGCATCTGCTTCAAAATCGGCAAAATAAATTTTCAGCGTGTACGCGTGCCCGTTTTCATCTTCCAGTTCGGTCCAGGCAGCGGGGTAGGGCGACAATCCCCGGATCAGGTTGCGGATTTGCTCACCGCTTTTGGTCCAGTCAATCCGGCAATCGTCCTTAAAAATTTTGGGCGCTGGTTTTAAGCTTTCAACTTTTATTTCGTCTTGTTCAAGTGGAGCGTAATTGCCTTCGGCCAGTGCATCCACTGTTTTCAACACCAGTTGGGCGCCAACATCCATCAGTCGATCATGAATATCGCCCACGGTATCGTTGTCTCCAATCGGTGTTTTTTCGTGAAACAGGATGGCGCCGGTATCAATTTCGTGCGACAGCAGGAACGTGGTGACGCCGGTTTCCTTTTCACCATTGATCACTGCCCAGTTGAGCGGCGCTGCACCACGGTATTGCGGAAGCAGCGAACCATGCAGGTTGAAGGTTCCCAGGCACGGCATGCTCCACACCACTTCGGGCAACATGCGAAAGGCCACAATGACTTGCAAATCGGCTTGCAGACTTTGCAATTCGCTGATGAAATCCGGATTCTTTAGTTTTTCGGGTTGCAGAATGCGCAATCCCTTCTCCAACGCATATTTTTTGACTGCTGATTCCTGCAATTTCCGGCCTCTCCCGGCTGGCTTGTCAGGTGCTGTGATGACACCCACCACCTGGTAGCCATTTTCAACCAAAGCAGCCAAGCTGGCCACAGCAAAATCGGGGGTTCCCATAAAAACGATACGTAAATCTTTTCCGGTCATAAATCAGAGTTTTGCACAAAGATACTTGTATCGCATCAGAAATTCCAAGCATTTGGCCACAGTTTGGCGGTTTTGCGACCCACTTTCTTCCAACGACTGAACCTTTTCATTTATGCGTGTATTAGTTGGAAAACAACACGCAGATATGAGCTTTCAACAACGAAAAATTGATTGTGATGAGCTGTTTTTCCTGCTTTCGGGATTTCGGTTACGCTCTAAAATTCTGGCTGCTTCTATGAAGTTTAATAATCAGGACTTAACTTGTTTCGCTTCCAGGTATTTCAATACAAACCGGATTTCAGAATAACTGTAATCGTCGCCAAGTGCTGACTTTACTGCAGTCATCGAATTGTTCGTGTGCTTTTTTAGCTGATTCATGATTGCTTTCTGCTTATGGGCTTCTACCAGCCGGTCGATGGGAAGTTCTCCTTCGCCAACAAAATGGACCAAGTGACTCTCAATCGTACTGGTGGCCAGTTGTCGCTCGGCTGCAATCTCTTCAACCGATTTGCCCGCTTTGAATAAGGAGTAGCTCAGGTGTTTGGAATCGAGCGTGGCTTTGGCCGGTTCTTTTTCAGCATTCAGCGGAAGCTCCAGTCCTTTTGCTTTGCGGTAGGCCAGCGTCATTTCCAGAATTTCCTTGCCAAACTGTTGCATCTTTTTGCCGCCCATTCCCCGAATGCCTTTCAGTTCAATTCGGGTCACCGGCAGTTTTTCAACAATCTCCAGTAAGGTTTTTTGCCGAATAACCCGGGAGATTTCCATTTTCAAATCTTTCGCTTTTGATTCGCGCCAGGCATGCATTTTTTTGAAAAAGTCGGGGTATTTGGCAAAGGCAGCATTGCCCGAACCCGTGGCTGCTTTCTCGCTTCCAAGATCAATCACTGCCCGGGCTCTGGCTTTCAGGTAGTCTTTCAAGATAAATCCTTCCTGACAACTGGTCAGTCCGCTGCGTTTAACGTTCATCTCTTTCCGAAGTTTTATAAAAGCCTCTTGCAGGCTTTTGCGCACCGCAGCATTATCTGTTTGAAAATCGGTTGCTTTAACGGGCTGTTCAAGAGTGATTTCCAATTTTTCGAGAAAGTAGGTACAGGCTTTTTTGACTCGGTCCTGCAAGGGCTCGTTTTGTTCCGCGTCTTCGCTCTGCCGGATTAATTGTTGAATCTGCCGCTCAAACTTATTCGCCACCCCGATCATTTCGGTTTTGAGAGGTTCTGTTATCGCTTCCAATTGCTGGTTGAGATTGCCCAAAAGTAAGGCGCCATGCTCGTTACAAAGTTTTTGAAGGTATTGAATTTGCCACAGGATGGGCTTAAAATCAAATAATTCGCTTAGCAATTGTTGCTGGTAGTTTCTTCGCGATTCGAGTAGCTCCTTTTCACCGGGCTGGTTTTGTTCAACCCGATCAGTAAATGACACCACTGTTCCGTCGTTTTTAATGCTGTGGGTTTCAATGGGTGTGCTTAGCACTAGCCCTTCCAGCGATTTGCAGCGGCTCAGCGCCACATAAACCTGTCCATGCGCAAACGATTGTCGGGCATTGATAATCGCTTTTTCAAACGTCAGCCCCTGGCTTTTATGAATGGTAATGGCCCAGGCCAGTTTTAGCGGAAACTGCTCAAAAGTCCCAATCACATTTTCTTCAATTTCCTGCGTTGTTTTATTTAGCGCATACTTGGCATTTTGCCATTCGTCGCGCTCAACTGCAATCGGCTCCGTTTCACCCTTGCATTGCACTTGAATCGAATCGTCGTCAATGCCGATCACTTTTCCGATCTTACCGTTGTAATAGCGTTTTTCTGCCGAACCGTCGTTTTTGACAAACATCACCTGGGCACCCACCTTAAGTACCAGTTCAATTTCTGTCGGGTACATGTACTCCGGAAATTCGCCGTGTACATTGGCCTCGAAGAAGTGTGCTTTTGGCTTGAGTTCCTTCAGCTTCGAACGATTGATTTCCTGAGACTGGTGATTGTGGGTGGTCAGTGTAATATAACCTTCCTTGTCGTTGGGATTGAAATTTGGCTGATAGCGCTGATTCAGCGTTTGAAGCGTCGATTCGTCCATCCGGTTTTCGCGGATTTGATTGAGCAGGTGAATGAAATGCTCATCGCTTTGCCGATAAATGTGCTTCAACTCAATACCGATGAAAGAGGCTTGTTTCAAGGCCCGACTGCTAAAAAAGTAGCAAGTGTCGTAGTAGCTTTTCAGCAGGCTCCATTCGTCATCTTTCACCACCGGAGCCAACTGTTGGAGATCGCCAATCATCAGCAGTTGAACGCCTCCAAAAGGCTTTCGGCGATCGCGAAACCGGCGTAGCACTTCATCAATGGCATCAAGTAAGTCGGCACGAACCATGCTGATTTCATCAATCACTAGTAAATCCAGGCTTCGGATGATGTTGATCTTCTCTTTGCTGTAGCGTTTAATGCCTGTCGGAGCATTCTGTCCCGAAGGATTACTGACGGAAAACGATGGATTAGCTTGTGGCACCTGAGGTCCAAACGAAATCTGGAAAAAGGAATGGATGGTAACACCTCCCGCGTTGATGGCTGCGACACCTGTGGGAGCAACGACCACCATGCGCTTGGGCGATTGTTTTTTCAGGTTGTGCAGAAAAGTGGTTTTCCCGGTGCCGGCTTTTCCAGTCAGGAAAATATTCTGATTGGTGTATCGCACAAAATCGCGTGCAAGCTGTAATTGAGGATTGTCGTCGGTTTTCATGTTCGGCTGGCTCTGTTTTAGTGGGTGAATCTTGGGTTATGGCTTGTTTGAAGTTTTGTTAAACCAAAATACGGAAAAATTGTGTGGGATAAAAATCGAGCCCTTGTTTTTTTGAGGCGATTTTTTTATTTCTTCATCTTCTAAAATTTGATACCATGTTTATCATTGCTTTGACTTATAAGGTTCCGGTGAGTGAGGCCGACAAGCACTTGCAGGCTCACATTCTGTTTATTGAAAAGTACTTTGCTGAAGGCGTTTTTTTACTTTCCGGAAAGAAAGTGCCTCGCACCGGAGGTATAATTTTGGCACAATGCGATTCGCGGGAAAAGCTGGAAATCTTGATTCGTGAAGATCCATTTTTTGATTTTGGAGTTGCTGATTTTGAAATCACAGAATTCCACGCGACCAAAGCCGGAAACGGATTGGAAAACTTGCTGGACTAAACGATTTTCTTCCCGTGAAACTCGCTGGTATGGATGGTTTGACTGAGTTTCGGCAAGTTGTCTTTGGTAACTTTTCCGGCGGCTACAATGGTGATTCGCCCATCAGCCTGTTGGATGAGTTGATTTAAGATTTCGGCACCTTCGCTGGCTGTGGCTTTTGTCCCCGATGTTAAGATCCGGTCAACACCCAGCTGAATGAGTGTTTCGAGCCCTTCCAGCGGATTGCTTAGTTTATCAAAAGCTTTGTGAAAAGTGACCTGCATGGGGCGTGCCAGCTCAATCAGTTTTTTGGTGTTGGGCTCGTCAATCTCACCATCTTTTGTGAGCAGACCAAACACTACAGCAGGTACACCTAGCTGTTTGCAGCATTCAATATCGGTTTGCATTATCTGAAGTTCATCGTCGGAATACACAAAGTCGCCACCTCGCGGGCGGATCATCACAAAGGACGGAATGTTCAGTTCTTCGACACAGGTTTTGATGGTTCCAAAAGACGGGGTGGTTCCACCTACTGCCAGGTTTTCACACAATTCAATACGGTCGGCTCCGGCTTTTTGAGCAGCCAGGGCCTGGCTAAAGTTTTCGACGCAAGCTTCTTTAATGATCATGCTGACTTAGTTTTTTGGCGCTTCTGCCGTTTCTATAATGTTCTTCGCCAGCGAAGTGGCCGCCAGCCAAGCCGTAGAGTAGGCAATTTGTAGGTTATATCCTCCGGTGTTGGCATCCAGATCAATCACTTCACCTGCAAAATATAGGTTTTTAATCAGTTTCGACTGCATGGTTTTGCTATCAATTTCGCTGGTACTAACACCTCCGGCAGTAATGATGGCCTCTTTGAAACCGCGGTAATCAGTCACATCAAACGTGAGGTTTTTCATCAGCAGCATTACTTTCCTCCGCTCCTTTGAATTCATTTGGTGCCCTTGTTTCTTTCCATCAATCTGCAATTCATTCAGGAAAACGGGAATGAGTTTAGACGGCAGCCATTCTTTAAAAATATTTTCAATCTGTTTTTTTCCGTTCGCATCTAAATCGCGAATCAGGCGGGCATCCAGCTTGTTTTCGTCGAGCGCTGGTTTCAGATCGATGCTGATGCGAACCTGCTTTTTCTGATCAAGTGCATCAACGACAAGCCGGCTTAAGGTCAGGATAATAGGACCGGTCAGGCCATAGTGGGCAAAAAGCATCTCGCCAAACTCCTCTTTCACTTTTTTGTTGTCGATCCAAACGCTGGCGTTCACATTTTTCAGGCTTAAGCCTTGAAGTTCGGCTGCCATGTTGCCAGATGTAATCAAAGGAACCAATGCCGGTCGCGCGGGTTGAATGGAATGGCCAAGTTGCCCGGCCAGTTGATAGCCGTCGCCGGTGGAGCCGGTTGCCGGGTAGGATTTTCCTCCGGTGCAAATGATAACTGCCGGGGACGAAACGGTTTCGCTTTGCCCGTTTCGGTCTATACGAACGCCGGTTATTTGGTTTTTTTCTACTAGAATTTGTTCAACTTTGGAAGAATAGATGATATTGACCTGGCGTTTTTTCACCCAGCTCATCAGGGCGTTGAGGACTTCCAGGGCGCTGTTGCTCGTGGGAAAAATCCGGCCACCACGTTCAACGGTGGTTTCCACACCTTCATTGGCTAGCAGTTGAATGATGTCTTTTGAAAAGAAAGCTCCAAACGCTGGCTTCAGGTATTTCCCATTTGGGAATATATTTTTGAAATAAGTCGACTGATGTGCATCGTTGGAAATATTGCATCGCCCTTTCCCGGTGATGAGTAACTTGCGTCCAGCCGAGCGCATTTTCTCCACCAGCAAAACCCGGGCTCCCAGTTCGGCTGCCCGTCCTGCCGCAATTAAACCGGCTGGCCCGGCTCCAACAACTACCACATCATAGGCTTTTGCCTGCTCTTTTTTCAACATTCAGTTTTCTTTTAGGCTGGCAAAAGTACAGGTTTTCAATCAACTTTTTAGCACGCGCTGTGCGATAAGTGGGCATGGGTAACAAACAAAAAAGCAGGCCGAAGCCTGCTTTTTTGTGTCGTCTCAGAAAGAGTTTCCTTACTTGGTCAGCAAATATTTGTTGATGTTTTCAACAAACATGTTCTTTGTTTCTTCTTCCGAGCGGCCAATTCCTGCCATCATGACTGGTTTTCCTTCCACAGGAATGTAGAGGAAAGCCGGAATACTTTGAATACCAAATACGCCGGCCAGCTCACGTTCTTTTTCGGTGTCAATTTTATAAACGTCAACCTTTCCGGCAAACTCGTGCGATACTTCTTCTAAAATAGGAGAAGCGATCCGGCAGGGGCCGCACCAATCGGCATAAAAATCAATAACGACGGGTTTGTCACCCAAGAATTTCCATTCTTCGGGCGATTCCTCGTAGTTCCAGACTTCTTTCAGAAATTCGTTTTTCGAAATTAAAACTGTTCCGCCTTCTTTTTCATCCTGCGAAACACGCACGGTTTTGCTTTCCGCAGATTTGTCGTTCGTTTTTCCGTTCCCGGTTGCACAGCCAACTGTGGTTACAGCAGCCAATGCAATCACTGCTAAGAGCTTTTTCATATGATCTGTTCTTTAATTGTATTTCAACTAACGGGTTATTCTTAATGCAACAATGCAAATATATAGAAATTTAAATATCAATGATCATACCATTCTTAATTTGTCAGATTCTGTCAGAAGCAATTTTTTCCGTTGTTCGCGCAACCCAAAGGCCTCCCTGTGTATCTATTGGATGTAAATTCAAAATGAAAAAGGAGAAAAAAAATGAAGACGCTTTTGAAATTTGGTTTAATCGGAATGCTGGCCTTTGGTTTGTTCAGCTGCGATTTAAATGATGATGACGACTATTCTTTAGGCAAATACTGGGTCGGATTTGGTATTGTTGACGTGGAAACCGGATCAGATTACACCATCAAAATGGATGATGGATCTGAGCTTTTTCCGGTAAATAGTGCTATTCATTGGCATGAGGAAGATGATAGCGCGCGTGTGTTGGTCAATTATACCATTCTTGACGAAAAGCGGGTAAACGATGAGTTTGAAGAATATTACGTCCGTGTTAATTCGGTGAAGGATATCTTGTTTAAAGGTATTCTGGATATAACCGAAGAACTTGAAGATAGCATTGGAAATGATCCGATTCATGTTGAAGATGTTTGGACCGTGAACAACATGCTGACATTTGAGCTCCAGTATTTGGGAAGCAACCGGATTCACTACGTCAATCTGGTGAAGGAGCCGGGCGAATTGACTGCTGATGACGAGCCAATTCAATTGGAGCTGCGGCACAATGCCCGCGATGATTATCCCAGCTATCACATGTCGGCTTTTGTAACTTTCGACCTAAGTTCGCTCCAAATTGAAGGACAGGATTCGGTGATGTACACCGTGACAGGAAAAGATTACCAAGGTGAAGTTTTTGAGTACGATGGAACTTATCGCTATTGATGGGTGATTGCATCAATTGGTTAAGATGATGGCACCTGTCCCGATTTTGGGGCAGGTGTTTTTGTATTAAAATACGACTTTACGTGGCAGAATCATTTTAATATTCTTTTCAAAAGTGTATTTTTCGGGTTCTGAAAATTGAAATTAATCCATGAGAAAAGTACTTTTTTTATCAGTTCTGGCCTTGCTGATTGGCACCGGAACACAATCAACTGCTATGACGGAAGAAAAGAAAACCTACGTCCCGGAGACACCCGTGTTGGAATCAGACAGGATGACTCCGGAAGTTTTATGGTCGTTTGGACAGGTCGGAAATACCGAGTTGTCGCCTGATGGACAAACTGTTTTGTTTGGAGTGACCTATTATCATATAGAAGAGAATAAGTCGTATCGGGAGTTGTACACGGTTCCGGTCAAAGGTGGGGCGGTCAGCCAAATTACCAATACGGCGCTCAACGAATCGGGGGCACGGTGGCGTCCGGATGGTAAAAAAGTCGGCTACTTGTTTGCTGCCGATGGAGAAACCCAGCTTTGGGAAATGAATCCGGACGGTTCGCAACCTGTGCAAATTAGCCGGGTTGAAGGTGGCATCACAGGCTTTAAGTATTCGCCGGATCAAAAGCATATCTTCTACACCAAAGCCGTCAAGTTGGATGATGATATTCACGATTTGTTTCCGGATCTTCCGAAGGCTAATGCCCGCCTGGAAGATGATTTGATGTATCGGCATTGGGACAAATGGCACGACTACACCTACAACCACATATTTGTGGCTGAATACGGGCAAGGGGAAATTACCAAGGGCAAGGATATTCTGGAAGGGGAAAAATTCGACAGCCCGGGCAAACCGTTTGACGGATTGGAGGAAGTGGTTTGGAGCCCGGACGGCAAGCAGTTGGTTTATTCGTGCAAAAAGCTGACCGGAAAGGACTATTCGCTTTCAACCAATACCGACTTGTACTTGTATGATTTGGAAACGGGCGAAACCACTAACCTGACCAAAGAAAACAAGGGATACGATAAAAGTCCGCTGTTTTCTCCCGATGGAAGCAAGTTGGCGTGGACGAGTATGGCACGTGATGGTTACGAGGCCGACCAAACCCGCTTGTTTGTCATGGATTTGAAAACCGGTGAAAAGACGAACTATTCGGCGGCTTGGGAGCAAAACGCCAGTCATTTAAGTTGGTCAAACGACGGCAAGTTGATTTATTTCATCAGCAACATTCATGCAACGGATGAAATATACAGTTTGAACTTGAAAAGCGGAAAAATAAGCCGCTTGACTGACGGTGTGCACAACTACCAACTGGCAGTTGAAACGGCCGATGGGAAATTGCTGGCGCAAAAAGTATCCATGTCGCAACCTGCCGAATTATATTTGGTCGACCCAAAGACCGGGAAAGACGAGCCGCTGACCGCCGTAAATAAAGGCCTGCTCGACCAGTTGGAGATGGGCAAGGTGGAAGAACGCTGGGTGAAAACCGTGGACAACAAGGATATGCATCTGTGGGTGATTTATCCGCCGCATTTCGATCCGAATAAAAAATATCCAACCCTGCTTTACTGCCAGGGAGGGCCGCAGGGAACCGTTAGCCAATTCTGGTCAACCCGCTGGAACTTTCAGATGATGGCCGCCAATGGTTATATTGTAGTTGCTCCAAACCGCCGCGGTTTACCGGGTTTCGGAATGGAATGGCTGGAGCAAATCAGTACCGATTATGGCGGCCTCAATATTCAGGATTATTTTTCGGCCATTGATGCCGTGAGCAAAGAGCCTTTTGTTGACCAGGAGCGGCTGGGGGCTGTTGGTGCCAGCTATGGCGGCTTTTCAGTGAATTTTTTGGCCGGCCATCACGAAGGACGTTTTAGTGCATTTATTTCGCATTGCGGTATTTTTAACTTCGACCAAATGTATGTGACTACCGAAGAAATGTGGTTTGAAAACTGGGACATTGGCGGTCCGTTTTGGGATCAAGACAATTCGGCAGCGCAGCGTTCTTACAGCTTTTCGCCGCACTTATTTGTTGAGAAGTGGGACACACCGATTTTGGTGATTCACGGTGAAAAGGACTTTCGGATTCCATACACGCAAGGAATGGGAGCTTTCAACGCAGCCGTTTTGCGCGATATTCCGGCTCAGTTTCTCTATTTTCCTGAGGAAAATCACTGGGTAACTTCTCCCCAAAACGGGATTGTATGGCAGCGGGTTTTTAAGCAATGGCTGGATAAATGGCTGAAATAGCACGAGGATTTTTGTAAATAAAATAAGGCAGTTGATTTGTTGATCACTGCCTTATTTTTTTGGAGATGATTTGTATTTCAACAGTTTACTCAATAAGCGATTGGTGTGTTTGTTTACGAAATTTAAAGGGCGAGGAGAATTTTTTTGAGCTTACATTTTGCGGGTTGCTTGTTTCAGGTTGGCTGCCATTTCAATGGGCACTTTCAGGGTGAAGGTGCTTCCTTTTTCAGGAAGAGAACACACCGTCAGCTCGCCACACAGTATTTTGGTAATTCGTTTCGAAATGGCGAGGCCAACGCCAATGCCACTGTAAACCCGGGTGCTGGAATCATCAATTTGCCTGAAAAAATCGAAAATCAATTTTTGCTGATGTTGAGGAATTCCAATTCCACTGTCTTTTATTTGAATGGAGAGTTTGTTGTTTTTGATGTCGGCCCGGTATTCGATGGTACCCGAAATCGTAAATTTGATGGCGTTCTTAAGCAGGTTGATGATGACCTGGTTGATTTTATTCGAGTCAGCAATGAAATGACTATTGACAAAATCGGGTGAAGGATTGTAAATCAGTTTCAGGCTTTTTCCTTTTTCCGACAGTTGTAGCATTTCATCCAGCAAGGTTTTGTGCTGGAGGAACATCTCACCGCCTTTAATATATTCTTCCCTGATTTGGACAAACGACTCGTCGGCCAGGGCCAGGTTCAGAATATCTTCAATGATTTGCAGGAGGTTTTTCCCGCTACGATAGATTTTATCAGCAAAATTACTGGTTTCTGTTGCTGGAATTTTATTCATTCTCAGCAGATCGCTAAACCCAAGAATGTGATGCAGCGGCGTTCTTAATTCGTGGTTTACAGTTGCCAAAAATGCTGATTTGATTTGGTCGCTTTCTTCGGCTTTTTCTTTGGCTTCAACCAACACTTTCTGATGAATATTGGCGTTCAGGGCGCTGGCAATGGCATGGGCAACCGTGTTCATCAGATGAATATCAGCCTCCAGCCATTCTTTTTCTTTAACTACCGAGTCGAATCCGATGAAGCCCAGCAGGTTTTTTTGGAAATGAATGGGCACCACCAACAAGGAAATAATAGACTGGCTCCTTAAAATTTCTTTTTCTGCTCCGGCATTAACGGGCAATTCATCTACTTGTCCGATATAGATGTGCTCCAGTTTATTTAGCTTTTTCATCCACCACGAGAAAACCGAGGAGGGCAGGTTTTGCAACCGTTTCATTTCTGTGGAGATGCCGGGTGCATGCCATTCATGGGTATTGTCCATAAATGAATTGTTGTCCTGGAATTGAAAGACGTAGCAGCGATCTACGCTCAAAAACTCACCGATTTTTTGTAGGGCCAGGTTGATTACTTTGTCTGCCTCGTTTACTTGGATTCCTACAAAATCTGACGAGATTTCAGAAACCAGTTTTTCAATCTCATAGCGATATTGCAGGTTGTTTTTTGATTGATAAAGTTCGGAGATATCTGTTGACGTGCCGCTCAGTATCTGGGGATTTCCAAATGAATCGGATACGGCGATTCCGCCATTAAACTGGGCCCAAACCCAACTTCCGTTCTTGTGTTTTAGTCTCGCTCTGAATGAAAAGTGCTTTTCGCCATGCTCGAATACACGATCGAGAGTTTCTTTAATTAGCTCCAGATCGTCGGGGTGGCAGCGTTTAAACCATCGTTTTGCAGTAAGCGGATAAAGCTCTCCGGGAGTGTGTCCAATGAGGTTGGCCCAGGCTTCGTTCACCATGAGTTTGTCGGTGTCAATGTTCCAATGCCAAATGCCGGTCTGAGCTGCATTCAACGCTGTTTGTAGGATACTTTCCTGAGTTTGCTTTATTTTTTGCTGTTGTTCCAAATGGTTAATGTTTAGCTTCCTAAAATTAGAGTTTAATTTTTCATCCCCTGCACGCCTATGTACTTTTAACTTTTATTAAGGCTTTTGAAACGTTATCAAAAACGATTGGCGTTGGTACTGAAAAACCAGACTAAAGAACTACTGTTTGATTGATGTTCTTGAACGGGTTCCTGTTCTTCATTTAATTTTTTGAACTTACACTACAAATTACAAATAATATTGAGTGAAAAAGGGGTGCTTTAAAAAATCTTATTCACACGAAATTAACAATCAGTTGTTTGGCCAAAGCCGGGCGATTCGTCGATTGGATTTCGAATTGAAGTCCGATTTTAAAGCAACCGATTTATGCGATTTCCGAGGCTGCTTCTTCATCTAAAAAGAAGATGATTTGTCCGTGTTTTGGTTCAATATAAAATGTTGGAAGTTTACTGGCTTTCTGCTTGTTATTCATGATTTCGGAAATCCGTTTGGCTTTTGATTTTCCTGAAACCAGGAAATAAACCCGGTTGGCATTGTTGATGACCTTTCCGGTCAGGCTCACGCGTTTTTGGCCACTATCGGGGTGAGTCGCCACTTCGCATATTTTCGGAGAATGAAGGAGCTCCAGCTCGTGCGGAAAAATGGATGCAGTATGTCCGTCATCGCCCATTCCGAGAATAATCAGGTCGAAAACCGGCCAGTCGGCCCGCTCGTTCAGGTGCGACTGGATCTCACGGATGTAATCGTTTGCGGCATCGTCAGGCGCGAGCTCTCCTTTGACCCGATGCACCTGGCTTTCGCTCATGACGATTTTTGAAAGCAGGTGTTTTTGCGTCATTCCATAGTTGCTTTCTTCGCTGGTTGGTGGCACGCAGCGCTCGTCGCCCCACCAAAAATGAATACGATCCCAGGGCATTTTCTCCGCGTAAGTGCTGGCCAAAACATCAAACAAGAGTTTTGGGGTACTTCCTCCTGAAAGGGCTATATCGAAACGTTGCCGGCTGCTTTTTACCATGTGATAAAGCTCTGATGCAAAGGCTTCGGCGAGTTCTTGTGCGTCGGAGAAAATTTTTATTTCCTTATTTTCAGCCATGATCTTTTCTTGTTTTAGTTCGAAATAATTCTTTACAGTTCACAGTATGTTCCGTCATTCGACAGGTTTTTGCAGGGGTAACGCCATTGTCCGTCTTCAACCAATTGGTCTGCAACATCGGGGCCCCAAGTGCCTGCAGGGTAGCCATAAATCGGAATTTCCGCATTATTTTGCCAGGCATTCATAATGGGCTGTACATACTCCCAGGCTTTTTCCACAGCGTCGCCGCGCGAATACAGTGTGGCATCGCCTTGCATGCAGTCGAGCAGCAGGCGTTCGTAAGCTGCGGGCAGCCGTTGTGCGTCGGCCAGATCTTCGTAATGGAAATCCATGTTGACCGATTGCACCCGAAATCCGGCTCCGGGAACTTTCATGCCAAATTTCAGCAAGATGCCCTCATCGGGTTGAATCCGGATGACCAGTTGGTTGGCTGTTTGTTCCGTGTTGTATTGATTGCCAAACAAATGATGCGGTGTTTTTTTGAAGTGAATGACGACTTCGGTGACCCGGGTAGGAAGTTTTTTGCCTGTGCGGATATAGAACGGAACGCCCGCCCAGCGCCAGTTGTCAATGAAAAACTTCATGGCCAGAAAGGTTTCTGTACGACTTTCAGGATCAACGCCTTCTTCTTGTCGATATCCCTTGACCAATTCATTTTTAATGTGCGATTCGATGTATTGTCCCCGAATCACGTATTTTTCAACTTCCTCTTCCTTGATGGGCCGGAGCGATTGAAATACTTTCAGCACTTCATTTCTGATGGCATCGGCTTCAACAACTACGGGCGGTTCCATAGCTACCATACCAACCAGTTGAAGCAGGTGGTTTTGCACCATGTCGCGCATGGCACCGGAATGGTCGTAATAGCCACCACGATTTTCAACTCCCAGGCTTTCGGCCGAAGTTATTTCAACGTGATGGATGAAATTGTGGTTCCAAATGGGTTCGAAAATTCCGTTGGAGAATCGTGTCACCAGCAGGTTTTGTACGGATTCCTTGCCCAGGTAATGGTCAATGCGGTAGATTTGGTTCTCAGCGAAATAGTTGAGCAAGTTTTTGTTCAGTTCCTTGGCCGAATTCAAATCTGTTCCGAATGGTTTTTCTACGATCAATCTTCGAAATCCATCGTCCGACTTGTTCAGATCGACGCTGGCCAGATTTTTCGGAATAATTTCGTACAGTTGCGGTGGGGTGGATAAATAGAAAATAAAGTTTTCAGGGATCGCCTTTTCTTTGGCAATGGTCAATAATCTATCTTTCAATACCGGGTAATCATACGATTCGGAGGTTGAAATGGATTGATAAAATAACCGGTCCAGAAATTTAGTCACCAGTTTTTCGTCTTCATTTTTTCCAAGGAATTCAGTCATGCGCTGGCGAAATTCCCTGTCCGACAGGTTGGTGCGGCTCACGCCGAGCACGGCCAAGGCATCGGGCAGCAGGTTTTGTTTTTCCAATTCTAGAAGGGCAGGGATCAGTTTGCGCTTGGTCAGGTCGCCGGAGGCTCCAAAAATGACTAATATATGTGATTCGGCTTGTTTCATATTGCTGATTTTTCAGGGATAAACAAGTAGCATGCGATGAAGTTCTTTAAATGGTCTTTTTTTTGTTTTCACGTTTCAGGCTGTTAAATATACAACGAATTGCCTGCAGTGTTCGAAATAGTTGAGCTTGAAGTGTTGAAAACGATCCGAGGTCTTTAATTCTGCAGTCAGCTGGTGGTTGGCTTCCGGAATGAGCGTGATTTGGTTGGCGAAATGAATACCAGGAATGCCGGCAATTTTGTACACCGCTTCTTTAGCGCACCAGAATAGGCAGTGCCAGTTTTCATGTTTCTGAACCAGTTCAATTTCTTGCGGCGAAAGGTATTTTTTTTCAATACTGGAAAAATTCCGGTTTAGGCTTTCAATATCCAGCCCAACGGGTTTATTCGGATGAAGGAAAATGCCGGCCAGCTGGTTCGAGTGGCTGATGCTAATGTGCTGGTAGTGGGCGTGTTTTATTTGCGGCTGCCCGTTGTTGGTGTAGGAAACTGTCAAATCAGTACAACCGATGTGTTTGAGCATCATTTTTATGGACACTGACCGAAGATCTGGAATGGCTAAAAGCACAGTTTCCATTGGTGCAAACCGATCCGACCTTTC
>NZ_LGIA01000173.1 GCF_001270965.1 Sunxiuqinia dokdonensis
AAAAAAAAAACCACGAAAAAAAAAATCAGACGTGTGCTCTTCCGATCTATAATCATTAGACAAAAACAATTATCTCCAGTAAATATTAGTTCATAAGGATTAACTATTTAGAGGATTTTAAACGGTACAACATGAATGGACGAACGTATAGCTTGTTTTGATTTTTCGGAAACCCGATGCTTGTGAGGTTTTTGAGTGCTGATCCAGATGTTTTTAGGAGTTGAATCGCCAACACCGTTTTGTTGGTCATCCAGTGTGCGAAATTATTTGTTGCCACACCATCAGAGGTCTTGCCAAAACTCAGATCAAAGAGGGGGTAGCAAGATGTGTTTTTGTTCCACAAAAACGCTTGTGCCTCCCGGCAGGGCTTTTCGCACTGAAAAGGAGACATCCCCTCTTTTTTGAAAACTTGAATCAGATAGAAAATAGCAAGCCATGCCGTTAAAAACACCGCATCATGAGGGCTGGGGAACCCGGGAGGGTATCTTCGTTATAAGCGCGATGGAAAGTTGGACAAAGAGATTGATCCTGGTAGTTCAAAGTCGTTGGAAAGGCCTTTTTGTTTTAAGTTTTGATTTCAGTGTCTCCATGTCATCAGACAACTTCGAATCCACGATTCGCGCATAAATTTGTGTTGTTTTTATTGATGTATGCCCGAGCATTTTTGAGACCGATTCTATTGGGACACCGTTACTCAGGGTCACGGTGGTAGCAAAAGTATGCCTCGCTAGATGAAAGGTCAAGTTCTTGTTGATACCACAAAGATCAGCGACTTCCTTTAGATAACTGTTGAGTTTCTGATTTGAGATCACAGGGAAAATGGTTCCACTGAATCTCGACCGCGGATTGTTGCTGTAGTTTTGGATGATTTCCCACGCCTTGGGAAGTATCGGAATCCTTATTGGAGTGCCGGTTTTTTGTCTGGTCGAAATAACCCAGTGGTTTCCATCTGTCCCAAGGTGGATGTCGTCTGGTTTCAATCTGATTGCATCAATATAGGACAGACCCGTGTAGCAGCTGAAAATGAATAAATCTTTGGCCAATACCAGGCGTTGAAGATTGGACTTAAGTTTCTCAATTCGTTGAAGTTCATCTGCTTCAAGATGGCCTCTGTCCGTTTTTTTGAATTTGATTTCGTAATGACTGAAAGGGTCGTTTTTGAGCCAGTCCAGCTTCTGAGCTAATCGTACCACTTTCCGAAGCCGCTGAATATGCTTCATTACCCCATTGTTTTGCATTGGCTTTTGGTGATCAATCGGTTGCCTGTTTCGCAGGAAATATTCAAAATCAGTGATAAATTTGTAGTTTATTTTTCTGAGAGTGAGGTCTTTCGTACTGTATTTGGTCATCAGAAATTCTTTGATGTATTTTTCTGTGGTGTTATAATGGGCAAACGTATTGGGAGATATGGATCGATGGCACACCTGTCTATGATAGGTGAAAGCATCCAGGATTGTATTCCCGGCCTCTTGGATGCCCAGAAAGTGGTTTTTGATCATGATAGCCGTGGGTAGATCACCTTCCACCATTAGCTCTCGATAGATATTATTAAGTTTTGTTCGAACTTTCTCCAGAAAATCGTTTAGTTCTTTAACTCTTTGGCTCCTTCCTCTGCCTTTTTCGGCGCTAGCGTTCCAGTCGTTAGGTTCGACTCTTTGCTTCAGTGAAATTTCTGACCTCGAACCATTGACCGTAATTCGGGCGTAAATAGTCAGATTGGATTTGCCATCGTTCGATCGTGTTACAAACTGTACTCCAAATGATTGTGTCGATTCCATGTCCATTAAATTTGGCTTGATTTCAAGTGCAATATCACATCCTGATTGTTTGCTCACTGAAACTTCCTGAAGAATGATCCAAAATGTGGTGTTTTGGATGGATCAGATCATGAGTTTCAAGAAAGCATTGTTCAGTAATTCAGATTATTACAGCGGTGCTGGTGAGTAAAGATAACATAAAAAAATCACTCACCGGATCACTCACCAGAACATTGAATTTGATTGGATTATTTTGGCTTGAGAAAAAAATAAAAAATCCAATAAATGACTCATTTACTGGATTTTGATTCGATTTGTAGTCTGTCCGAAGTGGGCTGTACTGGATTCGAACCAGTGACCCCTACCCTGTCAAGGTAATGCTCTAAACCAACTGAGCTAACAGCCCTTCTAAATTCGTTTGTATTTCAGTGAACTAAAAACTTTCAATTTACAACCATCTGTACTGGATTCGAACCAGTGACGCCACCCTGTCATCCGCCAGCTGGCGGACTAAACCAACTGAGCTAACAGCCCTTCTGAGCCACAAAAATAGAAAAAAAATAGTTCGATTTTCAAATTCTGAAGAAAACGGTCTGATTTATGTTGGGATTTCAATCCGGCTTAAAAGCTATCGCCATGATTCAAGCCTTTTTATATCTTTGTTTGACCAAAAAATTGAATGGCTTTTGTTTTCATTTTTTATGAAAAATCAGAAACAGATAAAATATATTTTCCTTTTTTTTGCTTTTTGGTTCGCAGCTGGCACTGGTCGGGCAGCTGAGGATGTGGTCTTTAGACATTATGACGAAAGCATTTTTGTCATTTCCAACTACTCCGGAACGGATGCCACCCTCAAGGAAAACCAATCGGTTCAGCAGTTGCTTGATGCCAATATCGGTGGTTTTCGCTTCTACCTGGAATGGGAGCGGCAACAGAATCAGCTGATGTTGCTCAACGCTTACGGACATTCAACTCCATTTCTGGATCAACTAATTACTATTCGTGAACACCTGGAGAACAATCCGGACAAGATCCTGACTTTGTTTTTGGACTTTAACGTCAATGTGAATGAACTGACTGATGTTGTTGATCAATCAGGTATCCGGCCCTACCTCTATATTAATGAAAGCGAAGATGAATGGCCTACTTTGCGCGATATGGTTGAAACCGGAAAGCGGGTGGTTATTTTCAAAATGCAGGAACATCGCAATAGCCCGGAGTGGCTGCATTACGTGTGGGATTATGCTGTTGAACCCTATTTCTCAATTTTGGAGGCGCCTGATTTTATTGGTGAATACCTGAAAGGTGACCCGAAGAATAGTTTGCTGATTTATAACGATTATAATCTTCCGAGGAGAGCCGGGTTGCCTGAGGAATCTTTTTTCAACACAACCCAGAATCCTTATCTGATCGAACACGTGAAAAATGTGTGGAAAAGTACCGGTAAAACCCCCAATTTCATCATGCTCGACCGTTACCAATCGTGGATTATTCAGGTGCTGTATCAGTTGCGGAGTTTTCAAACGGTAAAAGGAACAGTGACATTTAACGCACAAAGGCTTAGCTATGTGAGTTGGGAAGGAACCAACAGCTTAACGAGTGGAAAGTATTCCTTTCCGGTGGGGCCGGGCGAAACCCTGGTGTTGACACCCCGAAGCCCAGGCTATCAATTTAAGCCGGAAACAGTTGTTTTTGAAGAGCCAGAGCAAAGTAAATTGCAGCATTTTGTCGCTGTTCCCCTCGATATTACAGAAGACCTGGAGGCTTATTACTCCTTCGAAAACGGCTCCATGGATTACAGCAACAACGGATTCAATGGAAAGGATTTGGGCGTTCATTATCAGAATGATCCGGATCGGAACATGGTAGCCGTTTTTGGAAAGGAGAGTCATATTGTGCTTCCCAAAGCTGAGGATTTGAAGTTGCGTGATCATGATTTTACGGTTTCGGCCTGGGTGAAAATCCGCGATTACAATGTGGAAGATCGGGATATTAGTATTATCGGAACCAAAGGAAGTTCTTACCAGCAGTCCATTCACCTGGTTTTGCGCAACCGTAAACCCTATTTTGGTTTTTATGCCAACGACTTGGAGGGCAAGACGACCATTGAGCCCGGGAAGTGGTATCACTTGGTATGGCGATACAATAAATTGACAGGCGAACAGGCGATTTTTGTTGATGGTAAACTCGATAGCCGTTCGCTGGGACACCCGTCCTACAAAGGGCGCGAGAGCATTTATATAGGCATGGCGGGGTACAATTCGAGTACCCACATGAATGGCGAAATTGATGATCTGGTCATTTGGTCGCGCACATTGGGAGAAGAAGAAATCTGGAGTTTGAGCAGGGATTTAATGGATTTGGCGCAAAGTCGCAACTTGTTTTTGCGCTATCCTTTGTTGTCCAAAATGGGTGTGATCGTGCTGTCCTTGCTCTTTTTGCTGCTGATCTATTTGAAGCTGCCAGCACGTTTAGGACGCAGGCGACTGATGCCGGTTGAAAAGCTAAAAGAGCTGGACGACAGACAAAGTGACTATCCCGGTAAAAACTTCATCCAGCTTTTTGGCGATTTTCGGGTGGTTGATAAAGACGAAGTGGATATTACCGGACAATTCACACCGAAGATCAAGCAGTTGTTTCTGCTCATTCTGGTTTATTCGCAGCATCACCGAAAGGGCATATCAACCAAAGAACTGTCGCGTATTTTGTGGCCGGATCTGAGCTATCAGAACGCGAAAAACAGTCGCGGAGTGACCATTCGTAAGTTGCGGATTATTCTGGAAAGGCTGGATGAGGTGGAAGTTGTTTTTAATGTTGATTGCTGGACGATCCGGTTTGGTAATACGGTTTATTGCGACTATGTAGAGTGCCTGAACCTCTTGAATGAAAGCAAGGAAAAAGATCCCGCGTTTTATCCTGATTTTTATCGAATAATTCGTTCGGGCGAAGTGTTCAAAGATGAATCTCTCGATTGGCTTGATGATTATAAAGGGCATGTTGGCAATAGTATCGTCGACAATTTGCTAAAGTTTATCCTTTTGCTCGAACCTGACAACGACCATGAATTAATACTGAAACTGGCAGATCGGATTCTCCTGACCGACCCGGTCAATGACCAGGCCTTATCTTATAAGCTTCGTGCCTTGGTGTTGCAGAATAATATGAATACTGCCAAGTACACCTACGAGAAATATGCCGTTCTGTACGAAGAATCGTACGGTGAAAAGCTGGCACTAACCTTTGAAGATTTACTCAAGTCCTAACATCGATTTTAAAAGGGTTAATTTTTTTAATTAATCTTTGTTGTCTTTCTTTATCAGCACTTTGTGAATCTGTATAAATGCTATAGAACACAAAATTAACCCACCAATTAACCCTCTAATAATCGGCATATAAGCAGGGGTTAACGGGCTGGTAATTGCCTTCAGTTAGATTTGGGTCTTATTGAAAACTAAAACTATAATCGGACCCCGGATGAAATTGAAGTTGAGAAAAAAGTTGACTGGAAAACGCCTGTACGCTGGTTTTATTTTACTAGGAGCAATAGCTTGCGTAGTGGTAATCAGCTTGGGAAATAAAGCGATGGAGTACACTTCAACCGATGACTACTGTATGTCGTGCCACGTGCATCCGCATGCAGAACAGAGTTGGAGGCTTTCAACTCATTATAATAACAAATCCGGAGTGATCGTGCATTGTGTCGAGTGTCACCTTCCTCCCAAAGGGCATGGACATTTGGCTGCAAAAGCCAAGCATGGTTTCAAAGATGTGTATGGTATGTTGTTTAAGGACAGTGCCGATTATAATTGGGAAGAAAAGCGAAAGCTGGAAAATGCCAAAAAATTTGTTTACAAGGACGCTTGCCTGAAGTGCCACCAGAATCTGTTTCCAACAACGCTTTCTCCCGAAGGAGATGATGCCCATTTGTATTATCTGACAAGTAAAGAAGAACTGCGTTGCATCAATTGCCACTTGCATGTTGGGCATCACGATCCGAATGCGAAACACGAGCATAACTTAAGCTTTGGGCAGTTAGCAAAGGAAGACGTTCAGATTTACGAAGAACCTGCCAGCGTGGAGTCATTTGAAAATTTTACGGAAAAAATTCCCGGTACCAGCGTTTCGTTTGAGATGGTTGCCGTTCCCGGCGGGACTTTTCAAATGGGAAGTCCGAAGGATGAACCGCTGCGTGACGAAGATGAAGGGCCTGTTTTTCAAGCCCAGGTTTCGAATTTCTGGATGGGAAAAGTTGAAGTGAGTTGGGAAGAATATCTGGCATTTTTCAATGCTACTTCGTCGCAGGGGCGTAAGGAAGAGGTAGCGGTTGACGAAGAAGTGGATGGTATCACGGGACCAACGCCGCCTTGGGGTGCGCCCGACCAAGGCTGGGGACGTGGAGCGCGCCCGGCCATTACCATGAGCTGGCATGCTGCCAATACGTATTGCCGCTGGCTGAGTCAAAAAACCGGAAAGAAATACCGCTTGCCTACGGAAGCCGAGTGGGAGTACGCCTGCCGGGCCGGAACTCAAACGCCCTATCCGTTTGAAGGAAGTCCCAAAGACTATTCATCGAAGGGGATTCTTCGAAAAGTGTTTTCACCGGATACGACCACGATTAATTCGTACGTGGCTTATGAACAGAACAGTCGTGGAATGACAAAATATCCGGATGAAGTGCAAGCCAACGCTTTTGGTTTGAAAAACCTGCCGGGCAATGTGGCTGAATTTTGCCTGGATTATTACGATTCCAATATTTATCAGACATACTCCGAACAGCAGCTCGTCGTGAATCCAAGGGGGCCAGCCAAAGGGCGTGAGCATGTGATTCGGGGTGGCTCTTTCAGTAGCGATGCCAAAGATGTGCGTTCGGCAGCGCGTGATTTCACCAAAACCAAAGCCTGGCTGATGACTGATCCGCAGATGCCAAAATCAATTTGGTGGTATTCTGATGTCGTGGAAGTTGGTTTCCGCGTAGTTTGTGAAGTAGATGAGACAATTGAGTAACAAAATAAGGACTGAGCAATGACAAAACAATCGAAAAATATTAACCGGCGCCGGTTTTTGGAAGCAACAACTGCATTGGCAGGAATTGGCGCAATTGGAGCAGGAGCGTTTCTTTCATCTTGCAAAAACTCAAAAGGAGCTGATGCTTTGGGCTTGCCACCCATCTTAAAGGCTGCACCTGCCGGGAAAAAGCTTCGTGCCGGCTTGGTTGGTGCCGGAAATCGCGGAACCGGAGCGGCTATCAACTTTATCAGTGCTGGTCCCGATTTGGAGATTGTGGCTTTAGCCGACGTTTTTCAGGATAAGATTGATGCTTGCCGGAAAAGGTTTGCCGATTACAAACGGCCAATTCCGGAGGAAAACTGTTTTGTTGGGTTTGATGCCTATAAAAAACTCATGGCTCTTGAAGAGGTCGACGTTGTTCTGTTGGCTACGCCTCCCCAGTTTCGCCCCGAGCATTTCAAAGAGGCCGTGAAGCAGCAGAAACATGCCTTTCTGGAAAAACCCATGGCTGTTGATCCGGTTGGAATCCGTTCGGTGATTGCCACCGCAAAAAAAGCACAGGCCATTGGGCTGAATGTGGTTACCGGCACCCAGCGCCGCCATCAGGAAGATTACATCGAAACCTACAAGCAAGTAGCCAATGGTGCGATCGGAAAAATTACATCTGCCAAAGCCTATTGGAATCAGAATCATGTTTGGTTTCGCACACGCGAAGAGGGTTGGGACGACATGACCTACATGGTTCGGAATTGGAATAACTTCTGCTGGTTGTGTGGCGACCACATTCTGGATACGCATGTGCACAACATTGATGTGGTGAACTGGTTTGTTGGTCGAACACCTGAGAGTGCTATCGGTTATGGTGGTCGCGCACGACGTCTGACCGGTGATCAATATGACTTTTTCAGCATTGATTTTGACTATGGAAATGGGGTCAGCTCACACAGCATGAGCCGTCAGATTGACAATTGCGCCAACGGAACGGGTGAAATGGTGGTGGGAACGGAAGGTTACACCAACTGTCAGAATACCATCTGGAACCTGGATGGATCGGTGAAATGGAAATTCGAATATCCGCTTGGCGACGATGGACAGCCGATGAACAAAGTGAAGATTCCACCCTACGTGCAGGAACACATGCACTTGGTACATGCCATTCGGACGGGGGAGTATGTGAATGAAGCTGAGCAGACGGCCAATTCAACCCTGACAGCCATCATGGGGCGTACGGCAGCTTATACCGGGCAAAAAGTGACCTGGGACGAAATTTTTAAATCAGATATGGATTTAGGACCGAAAGAAATTAAGTTCGGCCCCGTAGAAATGGAATTTCCGGTACCTGTGCCGGGAACTCCGCATAAAGCTTGATGTTGACAATCAAGCCACCTAAACCTTGATAGACCAGGATTGGGGAAGCCTTCGGGCTTTCCCTTTCAAAAAACAGGCAGCACAGAGAAATAGTAAACCTAAAAGGAAATAGATTATGATCTCACTGGTGGTTCCCATATTCAACGAAGAAGAACTGATTGACGAATTGGTTCCCCGCACAATCAAGGCGCTGGAGCAGATTGCGCCTGATTTTGAATTGATTTTGGTTGATGACGGAAGCATAGACACCAGTTTGCATAAGTTGATAAAATACCAACAGCGCGACCAGCGGATAAAAGTCATCGAACTTTCCAAAAACTTTGGCCACCAGGCAGCGTTTACCGCGGGTCTGGAAAACGCCTCGGGGGATTATGTGGCCATGATGGACGGCGATTTGCAGGATCCGCCTGAGCTGTTGCTGCAGATGCATCAAAAGCTGACCAAAGAAGATTACGACATTGTCAATGGCACGCGGTCGGCCCGCAAAGGAAACAAAGCCAAAAACTGGTTGACAGGGGTTTTTCACTACCTGTTTAAAACTGTGGCCAATATTGATGACCTGGAAAATGCCGGCAACTTTTCGATGATGAACAGAAAAGCATTGACGGCGCTTCTGTCGATGGAAGAACGGGTGCGCTATTTGCCCGGATTGCGCAGTTTTGTTGGGTTTAAACAAGGTTCGGTTGCTTATGTGCGCGAAGACCGCTTGCAGGGAGAGCCTAAAATGACCATGGGAAAACTCTTTGTACTGGCCGCTGACGCGATTTTTTCATTTTCGAAGTTTCCGATCCGGCTTTGCCTTATACTGGGAATGATTGGAACCGTTGTTTTTATGCTGGCAGGCATTTACGTGCTGGCCGCTAAGTTCGCGGGCTTTGCTTTGCCGGGGTGGTCGTCAACCGTTTTGAGCATCTATTTCCTGGGATCAATCCAGTTGATTTTCCTTGGCGTTGTGGGCGAGTATGTTTACCGGATTTATAAAGAGTCGCAAAAGCGCCCTTTGTATTTTATCAAAAAGATTTATCAATTCGAAGAAGAAAAATAATGCGTGAAAGTCACCTGAAAATATTATTTTTTGCTTCTGCATTTTTATTGCTGGTGAGCTTGCTGTTCATTAGCCGCGATGCCGGAATTTCGGGTGACGAGGAGGTTCATTATTTACATTCGGAGGAAGTTTTCGAGTACTTCGCCACTTTTGGCAAGGACCGCGATGCCTTGAATACTCCCAAAACCCATCTTCAATATTACGGGCAAACCCCCGACAACCTGGCCACCATTCTGATTCATTGGTTTGGCATTGAAGATGTGTATAGCTTTCGTCATTTGTTTAGCAGTTTTATTGGTTGGCTGTGTATTTTTGTAGCCGCCTGGTTTGCTGTTTGGCTAAAGGGTTACCGTGCGGGAATCATCACCCTTGTTCTGTTTGCCATTTCGCCCCGTTTTCTCGGGCACCTACAAAATAATTTAAAAGACATTCCTTTTGCCCTGGCCTATATTGCCGGTGTGTTTTATACACTGAAATTAACCTATGCCAGATTTAAGTCAAGCTCAACAATTTCGATTTCACTTTTAATTGCGAGTATTGCTTTTTCCGTCAGTATCAGGGCAGGAGGAATCTTATTAGCCTTTTATTTGCTCTTCGCCGGAGTACTCTTCTATGTGGTTGTGTACTTCGACCGAAGAGAAATAAAATGGGCCGATGTGCAGCGCACGTTTGTTAAGCTGCTGGTGTTTTCGGCTGCAGGGTATTTGCTAGGCCTTTTGCTGTGGCCGTACGCCCTTCAAAATCCACTTGTCAACCCGTGGAGATCGTACCAGGTGATGACCGATTTCCCGACAACCATTCGCCAGATTTTTGATGGCCAGTTTGTTTGGTCCGACCTGAAGCCTTGGTATTACTTGCCCAAGTATATGCTGATTACCATTCCGCTGGTAGTTTTTGCTGGCCTGGCCTTATTTCTTTTTTATTCGAAATCGCTCATTCGCGAAAAGCACCGGTTAACTTACGGCTTCCTGATTTTCACTACCGTTTTTCCCGTGTTGTATGTTATTTTGCTGAAAGCCAATCTTTACGGGGCGTGGCGCCATTTTCAGTTTGTGTACCCGGGCTTGGTAATTTTGGCCGCTATCGGCATCCATGAGTTTTTGCTTCAGGCGAAGTTGAAATGGATGAAGATTGCCCTTGTCGTTGTTTTTGCCGCCTTGCTCATGCATCCGGTTAGGTTTATGGCCCAATCTCATCCGTATTATTATTTGTACTACAATCAGTTGGTTGGCGGACTGAAAGGAGCTTACGGGAAGTACGAAACCGACTATTACTATCACTCCATGCGAAGTGGCGCGGAGTGGCTGAGCGGCTATCTGGATGAAAATAACTTGAAAGGTCGCGTGGTGGTCGGCAGTAATTTTCCCGTAAAATGGTATTTGCGCGATCATCCCAATCTTCGGTTCGAACAGTTTCAGTACCAGTTTCGAAATGATAGAAATTGGGATTATGCGATTGTTGGCAACAGCTACATTCAGCCGGGCCAGTTGACCAACGGAAATTTCCCACCCGAAGGAACGATCCACGTGGTTGAAGTGGACGATGTGCCGGTGTGTGCGGTGGTCAAGCGAAGGACAAAAGCTTCCTACCTTGCCCTTGAAGCGTATAATAATGAGAACTATGCCTTAGCTGAAGATAACTTTAAGAAAGCATTGATTCATTACAAAAAAGACGAGCATATTTATTATCGATTGGGAAAAACCCTAAGTTTGCAAGGTAAAAAGAAGGAGGCCAAAGAAGCGCTTGAGGCAGCCTTGGCAGTAAATCCGAATTATGAGCCGGCTCTGAAACTGATGGGGCAGCTTGCCTCCCAGGAAAACGATATGGTGGTGGCCAAGTACTATTTTGAACACCTGCTGGAGGTGAACCCCAAATTTTTCAGTGCCTATGTTGAGCTGGCTGGCATTTATGAGCAAACCCAGCCGGAACGAGCCCGGGAGCTGCTCAAAACTTGCTTGCGGATTTATCCGAAATATAAGCCCGCAATCCGTGCGTTGGCCGAAACATACCAGGAAACTCATCCCGAAATTGTGGATAAGTACTGGGAATATCTGAATACATTTAATTAGATAATAATAACTAAGGAGGAATAAGATGAAACAAGTACTATTGATTTTAGCGCTTTTCGGTATGCTTACCGTAGGAGCATGGAGCCCTGTGGCTGCACAGGAGCCAGAAGAAGACCTGTTTGAAATGGAGGATACGCTGTCGATTGATGACATGGATCCGGTATTTTACGAAGCCGAAGAAGACCAGGGAAGCTCTTCAACCACCACCGTATTGATTGTTGTTGCTGTGATCGTGGTTGGAGCAGGTATTTATTTTGTGACGAAAAAGAAGAAAAAGTAGTCGCTGGCTATATGGCTTGCATGAAAGAGGCTGTCCTTTGAGGATAGCCTCTTTCTTATTTGGGCCGTAGCATGGTAAGCTTTCCCCGTCGTTTAGCAGCTTTTTCCCATGTTATAGCAAGCAGTTTCCGCTGTATAGCAGGCTATTCCCATCATTTAGTAAGCTATTACTGTCGTTTAGCAAGTGATTCCCGTGTTTTAGTAAGCAATCCGCGTATTTTAGCAATCGGTCCGCACATTTCAGCAAGCAATCCGCGCATTTTAGTAAGCTATTCGCGTATTTTAGCAAGCTATCCGCGCATTTTAGCAAGCAATCCGCGCAATTTAGTAAGCTATCTGCGTATTTTAGCAGGCTATCCGCGTAGCTTAGTAAGCTATCCGCGTATTTTAGTAAGCAATCCGCGTATTTTAGCAAGCAATCCGCACAATTTTGTAATCGATCCGCGCATTTTAGCAAGCAATCCACGCTTGCTAGCAGGGGAGAAGAGGAGCGTGTTCGTGGCGCTTCATTTCAATGCCTAAAATATCATAATCGTTGACCTTTTGCTTTTATATCGGAGTTCATTTTTTAAAATATGCTATTTTGCTTTCAATTTAAAAGTGGCTATTTCGCTTGTCTTATATTTTGTCATCGACAAGCATCACTTGGGTATTATTCTATTTATATATTCCTGTATGCTCCCTAAAAAAAGGATATATGCTGTAGAGCATGTTTTTTAAAAACCATAAGATGTTTGGCTTCTTTTTTTGATTTCATGGCCTTTAATTTCACTCAAAGTTATTTTTTGTGATTAATAATTGATTTTTTACTTTCAAATTGAAAGTTGATTCTTTTTAACAAAAATAAACCATGCGTTTTGTCAGGTTTTAAGGATTTTTACCAAGCTATTTTTGCCAGTGTTGAAAACAACAATAAATCTTTAAAACAATTTGTCATGAAAAGGAATAACAGAATGATCAGCTTTTTATTTGTTGCTTTGTTTGTAAGCTCTTTAAGCGTATTTGCTGGCGGAGAAACGACTTTTGTTGATGATTATAAAATTTCCTCTAAAGAAAATTTTGAACCTTCAAAAGCTTATCAGCAAAGTTGGGAAATCACCTATGGCGAATCAAAACGTCCTGTTCAGGTTTTGCTGAAAGAAACCAAAAAAGGGGAAGAATATATCATCCGCACCAATTATTTTGAAGTGAAGTATGTGAACTCTGAGAAGGGCTTTGGAGCACGGGCAATGAAAGTAACCGATATGATCGTACCCGAAAATCTGAATGCACAGGTGGTTAATGCACAAGAGCTTGGCAGGCAGGAAGTGATCAGCTTATCGAAAGTTGACCGTCAGAAAGCCCTGGATTTAATTGCCGGATTTCTTCCTGAATTAGTCAACAGTCAATACAAGAATATTCTCAATTAACCCCATGTTTTAATAATAAAACAGCAAACACCAAATAGCCGCTTCCCCCCAGAAGCGGCTTTTCTATTGCTTCAAAAGTGGATGAGAGTCGCCGGTGAGGCCCTGTGGCTGGCTGTTTCGGATTTCGTGGACCATGGAAATCGAGGGGCGGGCATCATCAAGGCCAAAGCCGTGTCCGCTTAAAATGTGCTGGTAGCTTTGCGTGTGCAGGTCGGTAAATCCGTTGCTGAACTCTATTTCTTCTCCATCAACGGTAACCGAACGATAGGTTTGGAACCCGTTTCCTCTGGCTGGCTGCGGAATGTCGTCAAAGTTGAGGCTTAAAAACCAACGCACGCGGGCCTTTTTCAGTTGTAAAAAACCTGCTGCCCGGTCTGCTTGGTGAAGGTGAACCGTGCTTTGCTGAGCGCCACCAAAAATCCATTGCAGCATATCGAAAAAGTGAATGCCGATGTTGGTGGCGATTCCGCCCGATTTTGCGATATCGCCTTTCCAGCTCTCCTGGTACCATTTTCCGCGCGAAGTCACGTAAGTTAAATCAACCTCGTACATTTTCCCCGATTCCTTCTCAATCTTTTCTTTCAGGGCAACAATGGCCGGATGCAATCTTAATTGAAGGATGTTGTAGATCTGTTGACCGGTATCTTGTTCCAGCTGCTCCAGAGCATCGACATTCCAGGGATTCAGCACCAGCGGTTTTTCGCAAATGGCGTCGGAGCCGTTCCGCAGTGCCATCCGGATGTGGGCGTCGTGCAGGTAGTTGGGCGAGCAAATGGAAATGAAATCCAGCGGATTGCCTTGGCGCTGCCGTTTGTACAGGTAGCGGTCGAAGCGTTCGGGCTCCAGAAAAAAGCTGGCCTCGGGGAAATACCGGTCCAGAATACCCACGCTGTCGAACTTATCCAGGGCGGCACATAGATTTCCGCCTGTTTCTTTAATCGCATGGATGTGGCGGGGAGCAATGTAGCCGGCTACTCCAATCAGTCCAAATGTTTTTCCGGTTTGGTTTGCGTTCATTTTGATGTTTTTTAGAAGGATTGGATCAATCGTCCGTCTTTTATCTCGTATTTTTCACCGGTTTCGGGGCAAGTCAGCGTTTCATCCAATGTTGCTCCCACACGGCTCACCCAGCCGGTTTGAATGGCCGGAACGCCAACCATCAGAGCAAAAGGCATTACATTTTTGGTGACGACCGCTCCCGCACCGATTAGGGCATACTGACCAATCTTTACACCACATACGATGGTTGCGTTGGCACCAATCGAAACGCCACGTTCAACGCGGGTTTCCTGAAATTGGGTTTTTCGTTCAATAAATGCACGCGGATTGACCACATTGGTAAATACGCAGCTTGGTCCACAAAATACATCGTCTTCCAGAATCACCGAATCGTAAACACTGACGTTGTTTTGAATTTTCACACGATTGCCAATGCGGGCCTTTCCCCCCACAAAAACGTTTTGTCCTAAAACGCAGTCTTGCCCGATTTGAGCTCCGGACATCAGGTGACTGAAATGCCATATTTTGGTGCCGGAGCCAATGTTGGCACCCGCGTCAATGATGGCTGTTTCATGTGCAAAGTAGGATTTGTCCATTTTTATCGTTTTTTTTCACCGCGGAGTCGCAAAGGCGCAAAGATTAATACTTTCTCTGCGTCTCTGCGGTTGTTTCATTTAAAAATTATTGACATATCGCTTAAATCCATCTTTAAGTAACGGAACATTAAAGTTAATTAACAAACCTAGTTTCTTGCCGGTCAGTTTTAAGTAAGAAATAATTTGTGCCTCGTGGACAGGCAAAATGTAATCAACGGCCTTCAGTTCAATAATGATTTCATTTTCCACCAATAGATCGATTCTGAAATCTTTGTTCAGGTTTTCGCTTTTATAAAATAACGGAACTGGCACCTGATTGCTTGCTTTAATGCCTCTGATTTGCAGCTCTTTCAAGAGGCAAAGTTCATAAACAGACTCCAGCAAACCCGGGCCCATTTCACGATGGACTGTGATCGCGGCATCAAGGATTAGCTTCGAAAAATTATTTAGCTCAGTGTTTGTCATTCTTTTTTTTTTTTTTCACCGCGGAGTCGCGACGGTGCAAAGAATAATTATTCTCTGCGTCTCTGCGTCTTTGCGGTTTCTAATTTTTACCGCGGAGTCGCAAGGGCGCTAAGTTTAATAATTCTCTGCGTCTCTGTGTCTTTGCGGTTGATATTATTTTCAGTTTATATTTTACCGCAGAGTCGCGAAGGCGCAAAGTTCAATTTTTCTCTGCGTCTCTGTGTCTTTGCGGTTAATTTCATTTTCACTTTCTATTTTCACCGCGGAGTCGCAAGGGCGCTAAGTTTAATACTTTCTCTGCGTCTTCGCGCCTCTGCGGTTGATCTTCCAGCAATTCAATGAGTTCATGGCATACGAGTTTAATTTCTTCTTCGGTAATAAACCCGTGAATGGGCAGCGAAAGCACGGTTTCGGAAAGCAATTCGGCCACTTCAAACCGTTCGTCGCTTAAAACATCATCGCGAAATGCCTCTTGCTTTGGCAGAATTATGGGATAGTGCACGGTCGTTGGAATTCCCTTTTCGGCCAACTTTTCGCGAACCAGATCACGGTTTTCAATCATGACGGTGAATTGTGCCCAGGAGCTTTCGCGGCCATCAGCCACCTCGGGTAAAAGCACCTGTCCCTTCAGCAGGTTTGAATAAAGCGTTGCCGCTTGTTGCCGGTTTTTGATTTCCTTTTCAAAGTATTTCAGCTTCACCCGTAAAATTGCGGCTTGCAGCGTGTCCATCCGCCCGTTAATGCCGATGAGCTTGTGTTGGTATCGTTGCTCCTGTCCATGCGAGCGAAGCATTTTTAGCTTGGCAGCCCACTCGTCGTTGTTGGCAAAAATAGCACCACCATCGCCGTAGCAGCCCAGCGGTTTGGCTGGAAAAAAGCTGGTGGTGGCTATATCAGTCATCGAGCAGGAGCGCTGCCCGTGATACGTGGCGCCAAACGATTGTGCGCCATCTTCAATGACCCAAAGCCCATGACTTTTGGCAATCTGGTTGATGGCTTCAAAATCGGCACATTGCCCGAAAAGCGAAACGGCAATAATACCCTTGGTGCGCGGCGTTATTTTGGCCTCAATTTTCGTGATGTCGATGTTGAAATCGATCGGCGAAACATCCACAAAAACCGGGCGCGCTTTGCAAAAACTGACCATTGATGCCGAAGCGATAAAGCTAAATGCCGGGCAAATCACCTCATCGCCTGGCTGCAAGTCAAGCGTCATGAGCGAGAGTAAAAGGGCATCGGTTCCGGAGCTGCACGCCAGCGCATGTTTTACGCCCGCGAAAGCAGCCAGTTCTTCCTCTAAAAGTTCAATCTCTTTGCCATGAATAAACGAAGCCGATTCGATCACCGACTGGATGGCTGCATCAATTTCGGGGCGGTAGGCTTGGTATTGCTTGTTAAGGTCGTTAAATTTCATTTTCAGCATTAAGGTTGCCTAAAAATAACAGGAAAAGGGCAACTTGCATATTTATTGGCAACAAAATTATTGGATGCGTTGAATTCCGGGTTTAAAGCGATTTGCTACCTTTACAAAGTTAATTTATTGGAATGGTCAGCATAATTGTGTGTACATACAATCGGGAAAAGTTCATTGGTCATTGTTTGAGATCTATAGCAGCGCAGACAGCTCATTCGAATGAGTTTGAACTGGTTTTTGTTGATAATAATTCTACCGACCAAACTGCGGCAATATTTTCAGAATTTAAAAGGACAAATCCCCGGATTCATTGTCGTTATGTTTTGGAAGAAAGCCAAGGACTATCATATGCTAGAAATCGGGGAATCAAAGAGTCGAAAGGGGAGGTAATTGCTTTTTTGGATGATGATGCTATTGCAGGCAAAGATTATGTAAGGTATTTGATTGATGATTTTTTAAATTCCCCTTGCTTGGCTGGTGGAGGTAAAATTATCCCCTATTGGGAAGACGAGAGACCTGCCTGGATGGGGCGTTTTCTTCTACCATTGGTGTCAGTAATTGATCTCGGTGATCAGCAAAGAATATTTCGCGGGGCGAAGTATCCAATCGGGGCAAACATGTTTTTTAAACGGATAGTTTTCGACCGCTTTGGGGAATTCAATACAGAGCTTGGGAGGATGGGAAGGAATTTGATGGGAGGAGAAGAGAAGGAACTCTTCAACCGCATTCGGAAAGCTGGTGAGGAGATCTGTTATTTTCCTTCGATTAGCGTACATCATATAATTCCGGCTGAACGTACAACAACAGAGTTTATAAAGGCTCAGGCCATAGGTATTGGAGTAAGCGAACGAACCAGGACAAATTATAGGGGATTGGCTTATTCAAACCGCTTGTTTTTGGAGCTTTTAAAGTGGGGAGCAACGGGTCTGATTGCGATGGGCTATCTCGTAAGATTTCAGCGCAGAAAGGCAATGATGCTAGTTCAATTCAGGCTCTGGGTTACCAGGGGATTATTAAATAAAGTGTAAAACATGATGCTTGATTTTCTTTTGTGGGTTCAACGATTTGCTCAGAATTTATCGAAGTCATTGTCTTCGGTGGTGAAGATTTTGGTTTTGAGCAAGAAACCGAAAACGATGGTGAAACGATCGAACGATGAAGCTGTTATTTTAGCTAACGGTCCTTCATTAGATACAATGATTGAGGAAAGTATTGATTTCTTAAACGACAAAGATCTCGTTTGTGTCAATCATTTCCCATCGACTGAATATTTTGAGCGATTAAAACCACGGTATTTGATTTCATCAGCACCTGATCTATGGAGAGACGACATTGAACCATTTTACATGAGACAGAGTGACAACTTGTTTGAAACGCTTTCCCGAAAAACGACATGGGACCTGATATTTTACTTCCCATTTGAAGCTCGAAAGTATAAGAGATGGCAGTCATTTTTGGAAAAAAACTCATTAATTAAAATTGTTTATTACAACACAACTCCGATAGAAGGATGGAAACCTTTTAGACACTGGTGTTTTAGGCATAACCTAGGAATGCCCAGGCCACATAATGTTTTAATCCCATCTATTTTTTTGTTGATTAACAGTGGTTATCGAAAAATCTATCTTTGGGGAGCCGACCATTCCTGGTTAAAAGACATATCGGTTGATGAGCAAAATAACGCATTGATCAATCAAAAGCATTTTTACGACGAGCATACCTCGGTCGCGCGTCCTTTGGACTGGAAGGGTGTTGGCGCTCGTAAGCTGCACGAAATTTTGTATAAATTTATGACAGCTTTTGCGAGCTATTTTGTAATCGATGAATACGCTAAAAGCAGAAACGTACGTATCATTAACAAGACAAAAGGATCATTTATCGATGCTTTTGAAAGGGAGAATTAGAAATGGATAAAGAAGTTTATAAACCGGCAAGGGTGATCGCTGAAATTGGGTGCAATCACAAGGGTGATATGGAAATCGCCAAGGAAATGATTCGGATGGCTAAGATATTTTGCAATGCCCATATTGTAAAATTTCAGAAGCGAAATAATAAAGAGCTGCTGACGGAAGAACAATACAATGCACCGCACCCAAACCCGGCAAATGCATATGGTCAGACTTACGGAGAACATCGCGAGTTTCTGGAATTCTCCTTTCAGCAGCATGCTGAGCTAAAAGCTTATTGTGAAGAAATGGGAATTGAATACTCGACTTCAGTTTGGGACTTGACTTCGGCCAAAGAGATAAACTCAATTAAGCCTCGAATGATTAAGATTCCTTCAGCATGCAACAATCATTTTGAGATGTTGGAATGGTTATGTGACCATTTCTCCGGTGAAATACATGTTTCAACCGGAATGACAACAAAGCCGGAGGTTGAAGAAATCGTGCGGTTGTTTGAAAAAAAGGGCAGAAATCAGGATGTTGTGCTTTATAGCTGCACCTCCGGTTATCCAGTTCCCTTTGAAGATATTTGTTTGCTGGATATAACCAGTATGAAAGAAAAATATGGGCATCGCGTGAAAGAGATTGGATTCTCCGGTCACCATCTTGGAATTGCCGTGGATATGGCTGCTTATGTGTTGGGGGCAAGCTATATTGAAAGGCATTATACACTTGATCGGACTTGGAAAGGGACTGATCATGCCGCATCTCTTGAGCCACAGGGCGTGCGGAAGTTGGTTCGTGATCTGGAAGCGGTCAGAAAATCTTTGACTCACAAGCATGAAGATATATTGGATATCGAAAAAGTTCAGCGGCAAAAACTAAAATATAAAAAGTCATGAGTGTGATTGCTTTTGTTCCGGTGCGTAAAGGAAGTAAATCGATTAAAGGTAAAAACATAAAGTCGCTACATGGAAAACCATTGGTTTATTGGGTTTTGAAAGCCTTGGACGAATGTGTTGGGATTGATCAGGTTATTTTGGCAACCGACGGAGATGAAATTGCCGAGGTGGTCAACGACTTTGGCTTTGAAAAGGTTCAGATATACAGGCGGGAACCTCAAAATGCATCAGACACAGCTTCCACCGAATCAGTCATGCTGGAATTTATTGAAAACGAAAAACTTAACTGTGATGACATTTTTATTTTGGCCCAGGCAACTTCTCCATTTACTAAGTCAGAACATTTTGGTGAAGCGATCGCTCAGTATCGTGAGTCCGGCGTTGACAGTTTATTATCGGTAGTCAAGCAGAAAAGGTTTTACTGGAATCTGGAAGGTAAGCCTTTGAATTATGATTTTAAATGTCGCCCACGGAGACAGGATTTTGATGGCATGTTTATGGAAAATGGCGCTTTCTATATTTCAGCGGTCGGCAAAATTCTGGCATCAGAAAACCGTTTGAGTGGAACGATCGCCACCTATGAAATGCCCGAATATACTGGTTTGGAGTTGGACGAAGAAGTGGATTGGGATCTGGCCGAAGTACTGATGAGAAAATATCACAAGATTCGTCGTAATTCTGATGTTTCAGATATTAAACTTGTTTTATCAGATGTTGACGGGGTGCTGACTGACGCAGGAATGTATTATTCTGAAATGGGCGACGAGCTAAAAAAGTTTAATACTTACGATGGCATGGCCTTTAAGCTGTTCAAAGAGAAGGGCATCAAAGTTGGGATCATTACTTCCGAAGACTGCCAGTTAAATCGAAGAAGAGCCGATAAACTCAAACTGGATTATCAATTTCATGGCGTACGAGATAAGCTGGCTGTTGTCCAAAAGCTCATCAATGAATTAGGCCTTTCCCTCTCCGAGGTAACTTACATCGGAGATGATATTAACGATATTGAAGTGCTTGAAAACGTTGGCATAGCAGCCTGCCCGGCAAACGCGCGTCCGGAAGTGCTTGGTGTGCCGGGAATCGTTCAGTTAAAAAGCAGCGGCGGAGAGGGAGCAATCCGAGAACTTTATGAACTCATCAATCAAAGTCTATGAAAAAATGCATTATTTGTGATGAGGCAGTAGTTGAACAATCCTTTACTTCGAGGAATAATAAAAATTTACAATTATTTTGCTGTTCTAATTGTGGGCATTGTGCCCAAGCCATTGAAGACTATTCTGATATTTATTCAGATGGGACATTCACAAAGATAGCCAGAGCTGAATCTGATAGATTTCCATCTAAAAATAAAATTGAAGAGCTTGATCGAAGAGCTTTTAAAAGGTTTCGGTATTATAAGTCGATCATTAATAAGAATTCACGTGGGATTGATGTAGGCAGTTCAATTGGTTCATTTGTCCATCTCCTTAGATTATATGGTTGCTACGCCGATGGTCTGGAGCCAGATCCTGACTATTGCCGGTTTTCTGAGCAACAATATGGATTTGAGCAGTACAACTTATTGATGGAGGATTTTGTTCCGTCTGAGCCTTATGATATTGTGTTCTCCTTTCACGTTATAGAGCATGTTGAAGACCCTCATTCGTTTGTTGCCAGGATTAAATCGATTTTGAAAAATGAAGGAACATTGGTACTCCAATGCCCTTCAATGGAAATCAAAAGTTTTGGCAATATTCAGCAAACAATTTGGGAGCCTCATATCCATTATTTCAATGCTGCTTCCATGTACTTTTTATTGTCGGCCTATTTCTCAGATATAGAAATTGGCTATTATGAAGAAGGGCTCACAGTCATTGCAAAGAATGCTGAAGTAGCTGGTTTCGATGGGAAGGTACTTGAGCGGTATAAAAGGCAGGCACGTTTTGTTTCAGGCATGGTTGAAGGGTTTCCCAGGCTGAAATGGAATAACCATTTGAGAAAGTTAAGGGATCTGGCAATTCAATCCATTCTGGAGAAGGGAGCGGTAAAAGAGCGTCTGAGTAAGGGAATTAGATTAGGACACTATAAAATCAAAGAATACAATTATTTAAAAAATGAACGGGGAAACGGGAAAGATCGGATTGTGCACATCACCAATTATAAAGGGTGGGGTAATAATGCCGGAGATATTGTACTTTCCAGTTGTGTCCGGTCAGCAATTTCAAATGATAAACAAACAAACGATTTAGGGTTTAATATCCATAGCCTTGGTGAGAAGGTCAACCAGCAACTGATCAATGAAATCAACCGCTCAAAATTCTTGCTCATCGGAGGAGGTGGACTTTTCCTCCCCGATACCAATCAAAACTCCGTTTCGGGATGGCAATGGGCAGTCAGTAAACAGCAACTGGATGAGATTCACGTGCCGGTTGTTCTCTATGCTATCGGTTACAATTATTTCCCCGGACAAACGCCAAATAATCTTTTTGTAGAAAACTTAAACCATATAATTGGCAAATCAGACTTTGTAGGCATTCGAAACACAGGTAGTATCGAATCGGTAAAAGGATTATTGTCCAGTGATATCGATGTGAATAAAATTCATTTTCAACCGTGTCCTACAACGCTCATTCGAAAGCTTGTCAAAGGTCTTGGCCCCAAAACAACATCACGGAATGTAGCTGTCAATATTGCCTTTGACCGGTATGAAAAACGGTTTGGCGATAAAATTTATCAGATACTTTATCAAATAACCAAAGCGTTGAAACGACTCGAGGAACGATCGTACAACATTTACAATGTTTGCCATTTAGCGATTGATGAAAAAGCTGAAATTGTTTTTGATCGGGTCGGATTGAACTATAAAACCGTTCGGCTTCATCATATGCTTCCCAACGACATCTATAATTTCTATAACAATATGGAGGTGGTCATGGGTATGCGTGGTCATGCTCAAATGATTCCTTTTGGGATCAATACGAAGATCATAACCTTAGGCACACATGATAAAATGAAATGGTTTCTCGAGGATATCAATATGCTTGATGTGTATATCGATGTGAATTCATCAGAGGATCTTTGTGCTGAGATTTTGGAAAAATTTGAGTACACAGTTTCAGAAAGCGACCAAATCCATGATAGAATAATTACCGAGCAGGAAAAGTTATTTGAGGTTACTGCGATGAATCTAGAAGTGATTTCGGAATTAATATAGCTGGTATTTAGTGGTTGAAAAGCTGAAGGCCTTTCTTGATTAATTTCTGAACCTCTTCAGATATTGGGAGAAAAATGAAAAATAATACTGATGTAAAGACAATTATAACTCCCCGGATAACAATATCAAATATAAGCTCTTGTCGAGGAATAGTGGCTAACAGGAAATACAATCCGGTAAAAAACACAGCCACCACCACAAACTTATAGTTGAACGGCTGAAGTTTGTACTTCCAGAATAAAAATACAAACCGCATCAGGTTGTTGAGCAGCAAGGCCGAAGCAATGGCAATGGCCGCCCCGGTAATGCCCCAGATTGGAATCAGAATGTACAGCAGAAAAACGGACATCAGGATTAAGCTGACAATAAAATACAAGGCCACTTTGTAATATTTTGAATAGCTGATGATCAGTCCGTTTGCTCCCGTCGCCATATCAAACAAATAGCCCAGCCCAACAAAAAAGATCACCCATTTCGATTGCAGGTAATCTTCTCCCAGAATGATGAGGATGTTATCGATGTTGGCCCAAATGCCCAAAAACAGGAAGCCGCCAATAATAAACTGATTGATACAACTTTTGTAATAGATTGATTTGATTTGTGACAGGTCATTTTTTTTCCAGGCGTCGGCCACCAAGGTGCCAGCTATTTTCAGCAGCGGACGCGACGGAATTACGACCAGCGTACCAAAATAAAAAGCGATGGTGTAAACGCCCGTATTGGATAAATCCAGGAGCTGGTTAATGAAGATCTTATCAATATTAAAAACAAAGATGGAGCCTAAACTTGCAAGAACACTGTACAGCGCCACGCTCCAGATTTCCTTTTTTAGTTTTTGGTCAATAAAATTCAACTGGGGTCGAAAGCTGATCTCTTTTCTTTTCAACAAAAAGAAAAACAAAAACAAGCCTTTTAAACAAAGCACCAGCGTGAAAGCCAGAATTAATTGATGGAGGTTGATAAGCTGGATGGCAAACAAAATTACAAGGACAAACAACAGCAGCCGTTGCAAAAACTCCTGGAAGAAGGTGCCCGTAACGGCATCATAAAGTAGCCGGTTGTAAGTGTCCAGAAAAATGAAAGCCATGGAAAAGAAGGTCAGCGGAACGAGCAGATGCACGTATTGGGCAAACAAGGCCGATTTTTCCAGGTTGCTTTCAACCAGCAGCGGTTTCAACCAATAGTAGGCTGCCAGAAACACGGCAAAGCCGACGATAAAAACCAGCGCCGCGACAAACAAAAATCCGTTGTGTTTATTTTGAGTATCTCTGAAATAAGGAAACAGGCGCGAGGTGACCCCTTGAAAGCCCAGCAAAAAAAGCTGCCCGGTTAATGCGGCATAGGCAGCCAGCAATCCAAACAGTCCAACGAGCTCGGTGGTCAGGTATTCGGTGTACAAATAAGTGGTGGTGACAAAACCAATGATCACACCTACGTACGACCAAATACTTCCCTTGATGGATTGTTTGATGATGATTCCCATGAATGTCGGATTGAGAAAATTATTTCCTTACTTTTGTTTCAATTTGAAAATTGATAACTCTCAAATGATTATGGCAAAGATAAAAGGCAATCGCAATATATTCGTTGGTTTTGGAATTATCCTCGTCTTTATTTTAATCGCCTTTGTTTATTTCTCGCCACAGCTGGAAGGCAAACAGCTGGATGCGCATGACCTGAGTACCTATCGTGGCGGAGCCAAAGAGCTGCTCGATTTCAGGGCCGAAACCGGAGAGGAAGCCATTTGGACCAACAGCATGTTTGGCGGAATGCCAGGCTATTTGTTGTCGACCCGCTACGAAGGAAATTTGATTTCGAAAGCACAAGCCCTGGTGAATGTCATCCCGCGTCCTGCCCGCTACCTGATCCTGATGTTCAGCTTGTTTTTTGCGCTCTTGCTCATTCTTCGGGTCAACATTTGGGTGAGTGCCGTTGGCGCACTGGCCTACGGCATGTTCTCCTTTTTATTCGTCATTATTGATGCGGGGCACGTGACCAAAGCCCACACCCTCACATACATGGCTTTGGTGGTGGGCGGCGTGTTGCTGGCTTACAAACGGAATCCACTGGTGGGTAGCCTTCTCACAGCGCTTTCGCTTTCGTGGATGTTAACGGCCAGTCATCCGCAAATGACGTATTATGCCGGCATTATGGTCTTGATTATCGGCATCACTTACCTGATTTATGCTTTTAGGGAGAAGACCTTGCCCGCTTTTACCAAAACGTCGGTATTGCTGGTGTTGGCCGCCGTACTTGCTGTTGGCACCAACTTCGGAAATTTGTACACGGTTTACGAATACGGAAAATATTCGATGCGGGGCGAGTCGGACCTAACGCCGCAGGATGATGATCAAACGTCGGGACTCGATAAAAGCTATATTCTGGATTACAGCTATGATCTGGGTGAAGCGATGACCGCTTTTATTCCGCGGTTTAAAGGTGGCGGCATGGCCGAATCGCTGGGCGAAGAATCGAACGTTTACCAGTTTTTTGAGCGGAATCAAGGGAAAGCGCAAGCACGGCAAATCAGCCAAAACCTGCCTTTGTACTGGGGGACGCAGCCCATTTCCTCCGCGCCTTTTTATTATGGTGCGGTACTTTGCTTTTTGTTTGTGTTTGGCTTATTTGTGTTGAAGGGCAAAGACAAATGGTGGCTCCTTGCTGTGGTGGTGGTTTCGTTTCTTTTGTCGCTGGGCAAAAATCTCGGGTTTTTGAGCCACTTTATGATTGACTATTTCCCAGGATACAACAAATTTCGCGATGTGAAAAACATTATTGTCATTCAGCAGTTTGCCATGGCCTTGATGGGCGTTTTGGCCATTCGCGAGTTGTACCTCAACCGGGATAACAAAGCGGAATTACTTCAGAAGTTAAAATATACTTGGTTTATTGTTGGCGGATTGGCCTTGGTTTTTGCGCTGCTTCCCGGTTTGGCCGGCGATTTTAGAACAGCCTCCGATGCCCGCCTGGTGCAGGCTGGCTGGCCCGATCAGCTCATGGAAGCCTTGCGTGCCGACCGCAGAATGGTTTTGCGAACGGATGCTTTTAAGACCTTTTTGTTTGTCACCATTGCAGCCGGAGTCATTTGGTTGTATGTGAAACAAAAACTGAAAGCCAGCTATGCACTTGTAATTTGGGCTTTACTGATTTTTGTGGATTTGTGGCCGGTGAACAAGCGCTACCTGAACGATGATGATTTTGCCCCTGCCCGAAAGGTGGAAGTTCCCTTTAGTCCGAGCAAGGCTGACCAGGAAATTTTAAAAGATACGGACCCGAATTACCGGGTGCTCAATATGGCGGTCAATCCATTTGCCGACGCTTCAACTTCGTATTTCCACAAATCCATAGGTGGTTATCATGGCGCTAAAATGCAGCGCTATCAGGAGATGATCGAATTTCATATTTCTCCTGAAATGCAGCAGCTGGGCTCGCGTTTGCAAAATGCAGAATCGCAGGCCGATGTGGATGCCGTTTTCACCGGGCTGAATGTGCTGAACATGCTGAATACCCGGTATGTGATTTATAATCCCAACGCCGCGCCATTGTATAACAGTCAGGCCTTGGGCAATGCCTGGTTTGTAAAAGACCTGTCGTTTGTTGAAAATGCCGATGAGGAAATTGTCGCCTTGGATGGTTTTAATCCTGCAACTGAGGCCATTGTTGACGCGCAGTTTTCGGATGCGCTCACCAAAGTCAGTTTCGATTCGGGCGACCAACCGGTGATTGAGCTGAAGGAATACCGGCCCAACTATTTGAAGTACCAAGCCAGGGTCGGCAGCGGCACCCCCTTGGCGGTCTTTTCAGAGATATACTACCCCAAGGGATGGAATGCCTACCTGGATGGACAGCTGGTGGAACACGTACGCGCAAACTATGTTTTGAGAGCCATGCCGGTGCCGCAGGGCACTCATGAAATCGAATTCCGCTTCGAGCCCCAGTCCTATGTTTTGGGAAACCGGGTTTCCCTGGCCAGTTCACTCGTACTCATTTTGGCAGTAATTGCCGTGGTTTTTTTCGAAATTAAAAAGAAGGTAAGAAATGAAGAGGAAGAAACGTCCGGCGAGGCTTAAACGTCGTTTAATCAAGTCGTACCTGACATCAACCATCAGCATCACTTTGGTTTTGTTTTTGGTCGGAATGATGTCTTTACTGATTTTGAATGCCGGCCGCCTGTCGGATTATGTCCGCGAACACGTGGGCTTTACCCTGGTATTGAATGACGACGTGCGTGAAGTCGAAATCCTGCGCCTTCAGAAAATACTAAGCGCCACCGACTACGTAAAGGATAGCAAATACGTGAATAAGGAAGAAGCAGCGGAACAATTGACGAAAGAATTGGGCGAAGATTTTGTTGGTTTCCTGGGCTTTAATCCGCTGTTTTCTTCGCTCGACATCAAACTGCATGCGGAATATATGCAACAAGACAGTCTGGCTATTCTCGAAAATAACTTTCTGGCTTATCCGCAGGTCAACGAAGTTTATTACCAGCGCGACCTGGTTCGTATTATCAATGAAAATGTAAAACGGATCAGCTTGTTTTTGATGGTCTTCTCGGTTTTGCTCCTGTTTATTTTTTCAACACTGATCAACAACACCATTCGAATAGCCATTTACTCGCAGCGTTTTATCATTCACACCATGAAGTTGGTCGGAGCTACGCGATCGTTCATCCGGCGGCCTTTCATTGTAAAAAATATTGGCTACGGAATTCTCGGGGCCCTGCTGGCCAATCTGAGCATTTTGGGCCTAATCTATTCGTACCGACAGGATTTCGAGGGCGTTCTGGATCCGCAGCAGGTGGGAACCATCGGGCTGGTCTTCGGCATTGTCCTGGTTTTTGGAATCCTGATTTCCTGGTTGTCCACCTACTTTTCAGTGAATAAGTATCTTAGAATCAGATATGATGAGCTTTTTTACACCTGACAAAGGTTATGGGAATGAAAATTAATTGTTATATCACTTTTTCTGAACAATAATTTATTCGGATCGGACGATTAAATAGAGATAGATTTTCTACTTTCGTATCACCAAATTATCGAAACATGGCAAAAAGTACTGAAGAATTGAAGAAACAAACTTTCGCCTTAGGCAAAGAAAATTATAAATTACTACTGATTGGATTCGGCATCATCGTTCTTGGATTCATTCTCATGGTCGGTGGAAAAAGTGAAGATCCCTCGGTTTTCAATCCGGAAATTTTTAGTTTCAGACGAATTACCCTGGCACCAATCATCGTGTTGTTTGGGTTTTTGTTCGAGATTTACGCGATCATGAAACGCCCCAAAGAAGAAAACTAGCTTATGAGTGTTTTTCAGGCCTTTTTGCTGGGAATTATTCAGGGATTGACCGAATTTTTACCCGTAAGTTCCAGTGGCCATTTGGAGATAGGCCATCATCTATTGGGGATAAAAGGACATAATAATCTGGTGTTTGCCATTGTCGTGCATGGCGCAACCGTTCTAAGTACCTTGGTTGTGTTTCGCGAAGATATCTTGTCGCTTTGCAAAGGCTTGTTTGCCTTTCAATGGAACGACGAAACCAAGTACATTTCCCTTTTGTTTTTATCGGCTGTGCCCATTGCCGCATTAGGGCTTTTCTTTCGCGAAGAAGTTGAAAGCCTGTTTACCGGCAACTTGGTATTTGTTGGCATCATGCTGATTTTTACCGCTTCCCTGTTGGCTTTTTCTTATTTTGCTAAATCCAAAGACAAAAAAATCGGCTGGCTCGATTCATTAATTATTGGCGTGGCACAGGCCTTGGCTGTGTTGCCGGGCATCTCGCGTGCCGGGTCAACCATAGCTGTGGGGCTTTTGCTTGGCAAGAAAAAAGAAGATATGGCCCGCTTCTCTTTCCTGATGGTGCTAATTCCTATTCTCGGGGCCAATTGTATCGATTTGTTCGCCCATGAGGCGAATCCGGGGGAACCGCTCGGCATTTTGCCGCTGGCTGTTGGCTTTGTTGCTGCCTTTGTTTCCGGACTTTTGGCTTGCAAGTGGATGATCAGAGTGGTGAAGCAAGGCAAGCTGATTTATTTTGCAGCCTATTGTTTCGTTATCGGCTTAATTGCTATCTTTGCCGGCTGAAAAACTGACTTCCTGGTTCATACCGTACATTAATTAAAAAAAGTTTTCCATGGGGGAAGAACCCAAAAATTTTGACTTCATCAAAGGAGAAGTGCTGCTTTTTGACAAAGCCTTGGACTGGACTTCCTTCGATTTGGTACAAAAGGTACGCAATAATCTTTGTCGCGCCATGAAGATTAAAAAGCTGAAAGTGGGGCACGCCGGCACCTTGGATCCGAAAGCTACGGGCTTGATGATTCTTTGCACCGGGAAGGCAACCAAGCAAATTGAAATGCACCAGGCTGGGGAAAAAGAATACCTGGCTACCATCAAGCTGGGAGCCACCACGCCGTCGTTTGATTTGGAAACACCGGAAGATGAGCAGTTCGAAACGGCTCATATAACACAGCAGTTGGTTGAATCGGTTTTACAACAGTTTATTGGCGATATCGAACAGGTGCCGCCGGTTTTCAGCGCGGTAAAAATTGACGGGAAACGTGCTTACACCCATGCCCGTAAAGGAGAAGAGGTGAAAATGAGATCGCGGTTGATTCGGGTCCGTGAGTTGGAATTGCTTGATTTTTCGCCTGAGCAAATCGAGATTCGCGTGGTTTGCAGCAAAGGAACCTACATCAGGGCTTTGGCACGCGACCTTGGACAAGCGTTGAACAGTGGCGCTTACCTAACCGGACTCAGACGCACCCGAATTGGTCAGTTCAAAGTAGAAGATGCACTTTCGGTCACTGACTTTTTAAATAATATTGACAAATTTGTAACAAACTGAATATTGCCCCGTAAAACGGGGTTCTGTCTTATCGAAAATTATTCATTTATGAAGTTATCCAAGTTCAAATATAAACTGCCAGAGGAACTGATTGCTCTGCATCCCTCTAAAAACCGGGATGAGTCGAAACTGATGGTTTTACACCGTGATAGCCGGAAAATTGAACACAAGTTATTCAAAGACATCACGGAGTATTTTGACGATCAGGATGTCATGGTGTTTAATGATACCAAGGTTTTTCCGGCCCGTTTATATGGGAACAAAGAAAAAACAGGTGCCGAAATTGAAGTCTTCTTGCTTCGCGAGTTGAATCGCGAGCAGCGCTTGTGGGATGTGCTGGTTGATCCGGCCCGGAAAATCCGGATTGGCAACAAACTCTACTTTGGCGAGGATGATATGCTCGTAGCCGAGGTGATTGACAACACCACTTCGCGCGGACGCACCCTGCGTTTCTTGTTCGACGGGCCATATGATGAATTCAAGAAAACCCTTTACAGCCTGGGCGAAACACCGCTTCCGAAGTTTATTCAGCGGGCGGTTCAACCCGAAGATAAAGATCGGTATCAAACAATTTTTGCCAAGCACGAAGGAGCCGTGGCTGCCCCAACGGCAGGTTTGCACTTCTCGCGCGAGCTGCTGAAACGCCTCGAAATTATCGGTGTCGATTTTGGCTATGTTACTTTGCACGTGGGTTTGGGCAACTTCCGCAGCGTGGATGTGGAAGATTTGACCAAGCATAAAATGGATTCGGAGCAAATCTGGATTCGCGATGAAGCTTGCGACTTGGTGAACAACGCCAAAACGAAAAAGAAAAATATTTGCGCTGTTGGTACCACCGTCATGCGAACCCTCGAAAGTTCGGTTTCAACACAAGGACACCTGAAACCATTTGAAGGTTGGACCAACAAGTTCATTTTTCCTCCATACGAATTTAGCGTAGCCAACCGGATGATCACGAACTTTCACCTGCCCATGTCAACCTTGTTGATGATGGTGGCTGCTTTCGGCGGATACGACTTTGTGATGGAAGCTTACCAAAAAGCCATCAAAGAAGGATATCGCTTTGGAACGTATGGCGATGCCATGTTGATCTTGTAAGAAGCAGAGAAAAATATAGATATCTAAAAGGCTGTCAGTTTTATTGATAGCCTTTTTTCTTCATATAGCTTTTGCGATTGGATTTTAACTTCTACCGTATTTTCGTAAATTGAAGAACTGTTTATTCATGTTCATTGTACAACCGGTCTTTTATGAAAAGAAATAGAATTGTCCTTGCCGTATTCGTTGCATTGGTTTTAACAGCCGGCGTTTACCTGCATTTGTTGATGCCCGTCATAACGGGTTATGCAGCAAAAAATCTCGCATCGGCGGTCTTTGTTGCTGGTCGCAGCCAGGAAGCGATGGAAAAGGAAGACCTCAATTTTTCCTTTATCGCCCTCACCAACAATACCGTTGATTTTGAAAAACGGGAAGTTGAAAGCCGCTTTTTGTGGGGCAAATCCAAGGCCATCTATATCGAAGGTTTTGGCTGTACCTTGGTGAAGGATTTTGCTGAAGAACAGATCCGTAACCGCCCATACCGTCAGGTGGACGTGCTTCCCGCCGGAGCCGACACCATCGCCTGGCCCATGGGCAATTGGATTGAAGACACCGTGGCTCCTGGTATCGACCGTGAAAAACTGAACCAAACAATGGCGCAAGCCATGAGCGACACCATTCCACACAAGGGCACCTTTGCCTTGATGGTTGTGTACAAAGGGCAGCCGGTAGCCGAGGTGTACCGCGATGATTTCTCAGCAGAAACGAAATTTTTAAGTTGGTCGATGGCTAAAAGTGTGACCAATGCTTTGATAGGCTTGCGGGTAAAAGATGGAAAAATGAATGTTGATCAACCACTGGCAATCGCGGAATGGCAGCAGGATGAACGGCAAAACATTACGCTCAATAACCTGATGCAGATGAACAGCGGCTTGGACTGGAACGAGAATTACGGCAACCTTTCTGATGTCACGGTGATGCTTCATAAAGAGGGCGACATGGGCCTATATACCCAGCAAAAAGCCTATGAACACCCGGCAGATTCTGTGTGGAAGTATTCGTCAGGATCGACCAACCTGGTTTGCCGCGAGCTCCGTAAGACTTTTCCCGATGATCAGGCCTATTATGCTTATCCACGACAAGCGCTGTTTAACCGGATTGGCATGAGCAGTGCCGTTTTTGAGGTCGATGCTTCCGGAACCTTCGTTGGGTCTTCGTACATGTATGCCACCATGCGCGATTATGCGCGCTTTGCCTTGCTGTATCTGAATGGCGGGAACTGGCTGGGCGAACAGATCCTCCCTGAAGGTTGGGTGGATTATACGACTGAAATCGCAAATGGCTCCGACGGACGATACGGCGCCTCGTTTTGGCTCAACCGATCGGGAGAATATCCGGACGCGCCCGAAGATCTATTTTTGTGTAAAGGGCACGATGGACAGTTTATTTGCATCATTCCATCACGGGAGCTGATTGTGGTACGAACGGGCTATTCCAAGAAAGGTGAGTTTGATTTAAATGCCCTGCTGAAAGGAATTCTGGAAAGCCTGGAATAACAGGAGAAATTCCACGTTCCAAATACCAAATATCCACCATCAAGAATCCACCATCAAGAATCGAGCATCAAGATGACCTTCAGGAGGAATGACCGCCAATGACCAGTTGACCAATGACTAATTGTCCAATTCCCAATTTCTACTCCACCTGATAGTTGTAAAAACTATTGTCTTCATTACCAACCACGAGGTTGAAGTACGGATTTGAGCGGTTAAAATAGCCGATCGTGAAATCCGTATTTCCGTGAAGCGGAAAGCCATCGTAGAGCGAACCATCTGAATTGACCAGATACACCCGGTTTTCGGTGCGGCAAACCACACCGATCTTCCGATCGTTATTGGCAAACACGTAGCTGTTTGGTTTACTGCTGATGGGTTGGTTGAACTCGTGGGTAAATATCTTTTTGCCTTTATCGGTCAAAGCAAAAAGTTTGTTTCCATCAGCAATGAAAAAATCGGTTTTGCCATCCCCGTTCAGATCTTCGACCCCAAAAAAATGGCTTTTACCAAAGCTGCCCGCATGCACCGTTTCTTGCTGGCCATTGAAATATTGCAAATGAATGAGTCCATTGATATCGGTGGTGGCGATGGCTGCCTGCCCGGCTTGAACAAGATAAAGGTCGTTTTGCGAATGCTCAAAATTGCCGCTCGTTTTTACGCGGGTGTCGCCCCGGCGATCCAAAATGTAGGTTTTGTATTGGTCGGCACACACCAGGTAGTCTTTGCCAGCCACCCTGAAATGCTTCACAGGCGTATTCACAAGTCCGTCGGTTCCCTTGAAATTCCAGCCACTCACGAGCTTGCCTTCGCGATCGTAGGCATAAACCTGCTTGTTTTCGCAGGCGATAAAAAAGCGATAGTTGCGGTTGTTGTCGTAGTCGAAAACCGCCACGCCGTTGGTGGCCGGCGACCGGAAATTAATAGGATAGCGGGCCACATTGTTCCCTTCGCGGTCAACAAGGTGCAACTGATTTTGCGTGTTGAACAAGTATTGCAACTTGCCGTTTTTGAAATAGTCAACCTGGTAAATTTCACTCATAATTTTACCCGGAAGTTGAATTTTCCACAAGCTTACGCCTTCTTTGTTAATCAGGTAAAGCTGGTGTTTGTTGTCCTGAATGATGACTTCCTTGTTGGCCGGGTCATTGTGGTTGACAACCAACTGCGGTTTGATGGCCACCGTTGATTCCAGCTTACTTTGCCACACGGTTTGCGGTTCTTCTTTGATGACCGGGTCGTATTTCAGGTACAGGTTGTTCAGAAATTGGCCTGAGTTCTCGGAAAACTGCCAGCTGACCGCCTGAAACTTACGCACCGATTGTTCGTGGTCGGTGACCATTTTTGCCGCTTTTTCATTCAGGTAATACTGATTTAAATAGAATCCGCGTGAAACGTTGAGGTAGAACGAAAAGGTGGACCGGCTCGATAGTTGTTCGCTGAATTTCTGAAACTGAATGTCCTTTTCCAGCGTTTCGGACAGCACCAAATCGTGGATGTAATTTTTCAGGGCGGTGCTGTTGTCGGCAAAAATCAGGTAGTTGTCGAAGAAACACAAGTAGTTGCTCTGCACCCCCGAAAACACCTGCCCAAAAAGCAGCTCCGGCAGGTTCGAAAACGGAAATTCATAGATGGAGAACGAACGGGCATTCTGAATTTGATACTGGCTTTCCATTTGTTGCAAACTGGTGTTGTTGGCTTTGGCATAGTTGGCGAGCATCGGCAGCAGTTTTTCGCGTGCGAGCGACTGCCCCTTCACTTCAGCAATAAAGAAGCGATTGGTTGTTGGATCGTTCTGCGTGACGGTGCCAAAAGCGATGGCAAATTCATTTTTGGCAATTTCAGAAAACAGCTTGCTAAAAGGCACTTTGCTGTAGCGTTCCAGCTTTTTGAGCTGTGTTTCGCGTGGGTAAAAAAGGCCCTGCTTTTTCAGGTATTCTTCGTAGTTGCGGTAAAAAGTATCCAAATTGTCGAGGGCCAGGTTGACAAACAGGCTGGTTTTGGCCGACAGTACGCTGGGTATGTTGGAGCGCAAGGCTTTTTGCCCGCGAAAAGCAGCCAGGTAATTGCTGACATCATTCGAAAAACTAAACCCGTTGAGCAGGAGTTCTGTATCTTTCATGTTGACATCCAGCTCGCTCCAGTCCGAAAAGCTTCCAAAAAGCTGGATCTGTTTTCTGAATTCCCGTGGTGCCAAATCTGCCAGGAAAGCTGGAAACCGCTCGTGCTGGATGTACAGGTTGAAATCGGAACTGGAACTAACCGTGGCGTACAAACTTTGCAGCTGCTGATCATTCGTCAGGTTTTCAACCGTCATTTGCCGAATGGCTTCTTCTACAAACAAAGCATACCGGCTAAGCAGAAACGCTCCGTCTTTAAAGGCAAAGTGCAGGTCGGCGTTGGCGGTTTTCAAGTGGTAAATTTGTTCGTTGTCGTACTCGCGCGAGCTGACGCCGCCTTTTTTCCCTTCGTTCAGGCTGTTGAAATAATCCAGCAACATGGTTTTCTCTTTCCGGTCATTCAGGTTGGTGACAAACAGGGCGCCAACACTATTTTTTCCTTCGGCATTGAAGGCCACCAACACCGACTTGTTTGAAAGCGTTTTACGCAAGTCGTTGGTCGCTTCAAACTGGTTTTTGATGGCCTGAACATCGGTAAAAAAGGCCTGCAGCGGAACAAACTGTTCCAGTTCCGACACCATTTGGTTTTCGGGGTTAATTTTTTTTAGGAAAGCGCCAAAATCAGGAACTTCGACAATTAACGGGGTTCGAACCGGGATGGCTTGAAAGGCGGAATTTTCTTCATAAGTCCGCGATTGTCCTGCGGTAAAAAAATAGACCGCCCCCAAAATCACGATGAAAACGAGGATGATTGGAAGTAGTAGCTTACGCATAAATCTGATTTTTTATCAAAAGTAGAAGAAAGTCAAGCGGCTACCATATAATTAGGCCTTGAATTTCGAACGATTTATCAACGATACATTCTTAATTTCGTGCTGGCATCCGGCTTATTTGCGCTGGTGAACCTCGCTGGCATCGACAATTTTGTACAATTTATCAGACCGGCGGATGGTCTGATCCAGCTTGATGGAGAAGCGTTCGCCGCGTTTGGTTGCTTCCACCGGCTGCAAATCCACGCGGATTTCTTCTACGGTCGCTTCTACCACGCCGGTGGTTGGACCGGTAATCAGAATGTGGTCGCCCACTTCCAGCTTGCCGGTTTCCATTTTGAATTCGGCCACGCCCAGTTTGGCAAAGTAGTTCATGCCCTTGCCCAGGTAGAGTTTCCGTTTGGTAGCCACCGAGCCGTAGTTGCTGCTCCACTCGCCAAGCCGCTGTCCCAGGTAGTAGCCATCCCAAAAGCCACGGTTGAAAACTGTTTGCAGACGTTCGTCCCATCCGGCGATTTTTTCTTCGGTAAACGACTGGTCAAAATAAGCATCCACCGCCTCGCGGTAACATTCCACCACCGTCTTCACATACTCAGCTGAACGAGCCCGTCCTTCAATCTTCAGAACCGAAACGCCGGCATCGAGTACTTTATTCAGAAAATGAATGGTTTTTAAATCTTTGGGCGACATGATGTACTCGTTGTCCACCTCCAGCTCGGCGCCGGTTTCCTTGTCGGTGACGGTGTAGGCGCGGCGGCAGGTTTGCATGCAGCTGCCGCGGTTGGCCGACGAACTCATTTCGTGCAGGCTGAGGTAGCACTTGCCCGAAACAGCCATGCATAAAGCGCCATGCACAAACATTTCCAGCTGAACGAGTTTTCCGGCCGGACCCGTGATATTTTGCTCCTTGATTTGCTTGCTGATTTCCCCAACGCGTCCCAGGTTCATCTCGCGGGCCAGCACCACCACATCGGCAAACTGGGCGTAAAATTTCACCGCTTCAATATTGGTAATATTCACCTGAGTTGAAATATGCACCTCTACGCCAATGCTGCGGGCATAGGCAATGGCGGCAATGTCGCTGGCAATAATGGCCGTAATTCCTGCCGCCTTGGCCGCGTCAATCACCTCGTGCAACTTGTCCAGCTCGTTGTCGAACACAATAATGTTGACCGTCAGGTAGGTTTTCAGGCCATGCTTTTGGGCCGTCTCAGCAATTTTTTTCAGGTCGTCGAGCGTGAAGTTGTTGGAGGAGCGCGAACGCATGTTGAGCTTTTCCACCCCAAAATAAACCGAGTCTGCTCCGCCTTGGATCGCCGCGGTCAGGGATTCCCAGGAACCCACCGGCGCCATAATTTCAATATCTCTTCTTTCCATTTCGGTTCTTGATTTTGTGGTGGCAAAAGTACTAAAAATTCGCTTCTGTTCGGGGAAGGGAGCCGGGCGCGTTTCCCGTGGGTTTGGAGCAAGAGTAAGCGGGTGGTCGCTTTTCGAAGTTCTCCTCGTTTAATAGAAAGGACTAACCACCTCCCCCTCGCGTTGCTCGGGTATTCCTTCCCGAAGCGAGTTTGGGACAAGCTCTTGGAAAGGACAAACCACCCCGTCCCCGAGTACTCGGGGCCACCCCTTCCCGAAGGGAGTTCGGGACAAGCTCTAAAAAAGGAGGGGAATTTGGGCCGGTGGCATCTTGCAAGCTATAACTCTAAAAGCCCGGGAGTTGAGCATTTTTCCTCCTTTTTCAAGAGCCTGTCCGGCCTCTGACGGAAGGAGTACTCCCGGTTTACCGGGAGGGAGGTGGTTGGGTTTATTTCCAATGACTAGCTTACTGTGCCAGCGTAAAGCGGAAGCTGAGTCCGAAGTTGGTGTTTGAGGTGGGGAAGGACAGTGACGTGAAGGGTTTGTTGATCACCTTATCGAAATAAACCCGCAGTTGGAACCGGTCGCTGAGCATGTAGTCGGCGGTGGTTTTGATGGTGACGGCGTTTTGTCCGGCAGTCAGCTGGTCGGTTTGTTCCACCAGCTTGCGAATCAGTGTTTTGTTTTTGCGGAACGACACGTCGGCCCGAATGTTCAGGTCGTTCGAGTACGCTTGTTGTGAACGTTTGGTTTTCACAATTAGATCCATCCGCTCAAAGCGGTAGCCCAGCCCGAAGGTGTACTCGTTGGTCAGCACTTCGGTGAGCTGGTTGTTGGCAAAGTTTAGGGTCAGGTTGCGGCTGCGGCTGATTTCGGCGCGGGTGGTCATGTCATTCAACCAGGTCACATCCATGTTGATGAGTGGACTGAACTGCTCGTTGATGCTTACCGCGTTGATGTCGTACTGGCTGATGAAGTTGCCGCTCAGCTCATTCATTACATAGCTGAATCCATCGTTAAACTCCCGGTCGTTGTAGCTCAGGTTGGTAATGTAGGAACCCACGTTGTAGCTCGAACGGTAGGCATGGTTCAGGTTCAGCGTTTTCATGACCTTATTCAGCAGGTCAATTTTTGAAACGATCCCATCGTAAGTGACTCGCCAGTTGGGGCGCATGTATTTGATGGAGGGGAAGGGTTCGAGCGAAACCTTGTTGGGATCTTGTCCGGTGTAAGCCGCAATAAAGGACGAAACCAGCACTTGTTGTGAGGTAGGTCCGTAACCAGCCGGATAACCTTCGGCTTGCTGGTGCGGCGCCTCGGGGCTGTAACCCACCGCGGGGTTGGCCACGCGTTGGTTTGCCAGTCGCCAGGCAATCGTTCGCCTGTTGTCCATCATGGTTTGAAAAGCCGCTGACTCCTGAATTTCGGCCTCGCCCATCTTGGTGAACGCCGTGCTCCAGGTGTTGATGGACATGGTGAAGTTGCCGGACAGGGTTCTGTTGGCCGCATTAAATCGTCCGGTTTCCTGGTTCCAGTTGTAGTACTCTTGCATGTTTTCGGAGAAGGAGCGGTTGGCGGTCAAATCGATGCGCAGAAACGGAATCGGCTCCACATTGGCGCGGATGCTGAAAGTTTCGTTGTGGTTCATCCGGTAAGCCGCGTTGAGCGTGGTGTCGTTGGTGTACCAGCCTTTGCTGATGGCTTTGCGTGCAAAATTGTCATCCTGCCAGCCAAACAGAAACGGAAAGCCCGGCGCGGTGCTTCCGGCAATATCGCCAAAAACAGCCTGATCGGGTCGGTAATAGCCCGATCCAAACAGGGCCGGCTCGGGCAGGAAGCCCGGCATGATGGTTCCGTCGGAGCTCGAGTAGGACACCGATACGTTTTTAACGCTCATCAAGGTGCGGGCGGTGTATTGCGCTATTTTTAGGAAGATGCCGTCGCCCACCTGGCGTGTGCCGGTGATCTTAATTTGTGCCTGGGGCACATTCTCCGCAACGGTTACCGTCACCCGGTTTTCGTTCACCACCACCACTTCACCTTCAACGGCAGTGCCGGCCTGGTTCACAATACTCACTTTCACCTGTTCGGTCCTTAGCTTGTGGTTAATGGACTTGGTGGTGTTTGCCTTTAAGTTGGTTGGCGGGCTATCGAAGGTTACCGTCTTGGTTCGGGCACTACTTTCCTGTGCTGTGGGACGGGTGGCGGCCTGCGTGCGGCTCCGCGAGCTCCGCGCGGTTCGGGTACTGGCCCCAAATTTCTGGTTTACTTCTTTCAGAAAAGGAACTTTGTTGTACAGGTTTAGCATGTTGGCCTGTCCATTGATTTGTGCCACCCGCGCATTTTCGGCAGTATTTCCCAGCTTGATCGACTCGTCGGTTATTGGTCCCGCGTACCAGTCGTACTGAGCCTGGTAACGGCCGGTAGCGCTCAGCCAGTTCAGCATGGGAATTTTATTGATTGGGGCCACATACGAGGCATTGAAGGTGTGATGATACAAAATCGGCCGTCCCAGGTTGAGCAGGTTGGTGATGATCGAGTCGCGCTTGAGTTCGTAGTCGTCATCCCGCCGGTTAATGCGTCCTGCAGGCTCATCAATCCGCGAAGTTCCCTGCGTGGAGAAGTCCAGCTTCAGCGAACGTGTCAGGTTAAAATTCAGGTCGAAATATTTGTTCCAAAGAAATTCCTTGTCGAAGGTACGTGGAATGATCATGTTGGGGTTGGTCAGGTTGCGTGCCTGCACTTCGCGGTAGTGCCGGTACAAATCGGTTCGGTACGACAGCTGCGTGGGCATCGGGTAGAAGTTGAAATCCTTGATCAGCTGGAGGGCTTTACCATTCAGGAACCCAAACTTTTTAAACGGCTCCACCAGTTGCGGGCGGTTGTTGTAGTTGTAGCTGAACATGCCGCGGTAGTTTTTCTCCAGGCTGTATTCCGTGTTCACATTGCGCTTTCGCAGTTCGTTGTAGGCATAGGTTACCGAGAAGTTGGTGGGGTCGTACAAGCGGGGTTTGCCCGACTTGTTCATCTGGTCCACCTTCACATTGGTCAGGTTGATACTTTTCCGGCTAACATAGTCTTGGGCAATGTGCTTTAACGAATCGCGCTCCGACTGGCTTTCCAGTTGGTCCAGCGCATCGTCCATTTCAATATCTGCGTCCAGCGGATTGTATTTGGGATTGCTGATGCTTTTTGAAACGCCAACATACAGCGGAATCCGTACCTTGGCCCGTTCGGGGAAGAACTTGCCCAGTTCGAAGTTGGAGGAGATGTCGTATTCTACCAGATCATCCATGGCTCGTTCGTTCATGGTTTGGTCGATGCTTCCGAAGCCCGATGAGCGTGTACGGCCAGCCACAACCACGGAGCCGAGGTCGGCCAGTCGGGCAGAAACGCGGGCGTTGGCAGCCCAGCCGCCATCTTCGTCAAAGTCGGTCAGGCGAAGCTCGTTGGCCCATACTTCCACCGATTTGGGACCAGGGTTGAAGTTTCCGGTTCGTTTGTGGCGAACCCCCATCAATACGATGTCCACCTCGGCCAGGTTGGGCGTTCCTTTCACCTTCACCATGTTTTTGTTGTTGTTCCATCCCTGGTGTGGCGTTTCGTAGATGTCGGTAATGTTGATGCTTGCCCCGGCCTGGCGCATCAGCGCATTGCGGGCCATTTTGGCATCGGTAAACAGGTCGAGCGGAATGTTGATGCGGTTTTCGTCGGGCCACACCAGGTAGCGCTGGCTTTCAATGTCGCCGTTGTAAAAGCCCGGATCCGTGAGTTGCAGCGGAACTTCATATTCGTAGAAGTTATTTTCGTCGGTTCCCAGCCTGACAAAGAAATGCAGTTCGTCGTTATTCAGCGGGTAACCGTCAATTTCTTCAGCGTGAATTTCCAGCTTCAGCCGCCGGTAACGCCTGAAATCCATGCCCAGCGTTTTGTAGGCTGCCCGGACATCTTCCTGTTGCAGGTCGATGACTTTCAGCACCAGCGACTGCTCGTTAAGCTGAAGCAGTTGTGGGTTTGCCGGGTCAATCACCCGGTCAATTCCTGGCGGAAGAATATAGTTCACTGGCTCTTTCCGGCTGTTCTCCTCAATGTTGACGGCCGAAATTTCGAAGGCTGTTTCCGCGCTTGGCGGGACATTCACGTCGTCAATCTCGTTGGTAAACTTTCTCCAGTCGGAGCGTACCAAATCGAGGGTTGCAAAACGCAGGATGGTGGTGTCGCTAAAGCCCTTCAGAAACATCCGCATAAAACGAATGGAACGGAAGCCTTCAATATCAATCTTGTTTTCGAAATCACTTACCGGCACTTTAAACTGGTACCAGTTCACCTCCTGCACGCCGCCATCGGGCGCTTCGCTTTGTCCCACCCGCACATCGGTAATGAAGTTCTGTCCCAGCACCATGTCTTCGGGACGAATGCTGACGCGGTATTGGTAGTAACGTTCGTATTCGTTCAGCGTGTTGTCGTTGTTGATGTCCTCAATATCGGGCAGCGTGGATGCTGTGGTGGGGTACGATTCCGGCGACATGTCGGAGGTGGGGGAATTACCGTCCGGGCCGTTGTAGTTTTTGTAGCGGGTCAGGATGCTGGCTTGTTCCGCGTCATAGTCCGACCCGCGGTAGTAGTGATAGTTATCGCTCGAAGGGTCGTTCAACGCTTCTGTCAGCGCGGTTTGGTTGAGGATGTTTTGCAGGGCTTGCAAGTAAGTTTGGTGAAATTCCCGCTCATCTTCATCGCCTAAACCGTCAAAACCCACATCCTGAAACTGGCGCGACACGGGGTCATTGGCGAAGGCATCCACGATGGATTGTTTGGTAGAAACCCGTCCCCAAACGGTCGTATCCACATCAATCAGTTGTTCCGATTCAGGCAGGCCGTTTTCGAAAGCCTTTCTCGAGTCTTTCAGAATGTCTTCCGACACATCCCCGAGGTTAAAATACAGGTCACCGCCCTCAACCGGAACGCCGCTCTGCTTATCATACACGAAGGGATCCATCATCCAGAATTCAATGTATTCAATGTTGGCCGCTTCAAAGTCGGTGGTCTCAATTTTACGCATGATTCCACCCCAGCGCGTTTCGGGGTTGTTCAGCTTCCCGTCGGCATCAATCCCTGCCGAATAGGGCGAAGGATAAGTGTCGTAGTTATAAGGGCCTTTTTCTTCGGGGTAGTAGGCCAGGTCGAGCACCGGAATGTTGGTTGGCGTTCCGGTGGCCGTTTCCTTATCCGGAAAAATTTCTTTCTGAAAGACCTCGCGCACAAAATGGTTTTTCTGCTGGGCGCGGTCTCCCCGGATGTGCGATGGGGTTTGCGAGGTGTTTCGCAGGAAAAGCGGGTCGATGATGTACCAGGCCAGTTTGGCACGATTGAAGCCATAGGCCAGGTCGTCATTCAGGTTGCCTTCGGGAAATTGATCCTGCTTTTGCGGAGTGCTGGCCAGCACCCAGGCTTGCCGGGCCTTCAGGTTGATGGAGGTCTTGGTGGCTTCAAAATCGTCAATGTAAACCGTTCCTTCCTTGTCAATGACCTTCGAGTGACCTGGAATCAATTGGGCAAACTCCGCTTCCATCGAAATGGAGGAACGTTCCTTGGTTTCGATGAAGGGCAACTTGTCAACCAGCGTGGTCAGCAAGTTGGATTCGGTGGTGTAGTTGGCATCCAGCCCCCAAATGGTATTCGAGATCGGGTCTTCTCCGTAGGTTACCTTTTGGGTCAGCGGGCGCTCGTTCATGTGCAAAACCGTTGCTCCCAGGTTGAAATTGTCGGAAAAAGCGTAGTTGGCATGGGTTCCGATCAGCGTTTTTCGTTGCACGCTGAACAGGTCTTCGCTTTCGGTGCTGATACGGATGGGCGTGCCCGATTCGAGTAAGCCGGCATTGATGATTTTCACGCGTCCCAGGGTGTAATCAACGGTGTAGTCGATGTACTCCTGAAGTTCGCGTCCCCCGGCTGTTACTTTCACCGACCCTTGGGCGACGTTCATCGTTCCCAACGAAATCTCCGAGCTGGAAGAGCCTTCGTAACTTCCCTTCAGAATGAATTTGTTGTGTTTGGTATCTTGTTCGGCGTAGGTTTTTGTGGAGTCGTAAAGCGACTGGTAGGCGTATTTTTCGGCCAACGCCGGGTCCGAAATCGAGTCGGCCAGATGGCTGCCAAAAGGTTCTAGCACTGGGAAGATAATCCGTCCGCTGGACGACAGCACCGTCACGCCTTCAATATAGTCAAACACCCCGTCGCTTCCCGGGTCGAGCTGCGAATTGAGATTGTCAACGTTCAGCACATTCAACAAAATGTGGCCTTCCAGGTTGGTTTCCGGCAAATAATTGATGTCGGTTCCCGAGTCGTTTTGATACAACACATCCAGAATGAAATTCTCTTTCGAAAGCTGATAGGCATTCAGGCTGTAAATGTTTTTCATCATCAAATCCCAAGTTGGGAAGCGGGGCGAAAGGTTGGTACCTTTCAGCAGTTTCATCACCAGCGTTTGTGGCGCTTCAATGCCGTCGGTCGAAAATTCACCCACCTGAAAAGTTTGCCCGTTGGCCGTGTAGTTGTAGGCGACCATCAGCACTTCGTCGGTGTTTAGCGATGAGTTGAGCGAGATGTAGCCCAGTGTTTCATGCACGGTGTATTCCGAAGGACTGAGTTTACGTGCCTGCTCCACTTTTTCGAAGTCCTGGCCTCCTTTAAACTCGTATACCGTGAGGCTTTGCATGGTTTTATTGATCAGCTCGGCCTGGCGAATGTCGTTATAGTTGGTCGTAATTTCGGGGTATAAATCGTTGGCTTCGTTAAACGGGTAAATATTTTCGGGGTAGGGCCGCGTGGCGGTTTCCTGAAAGGCAGGCACCTGGTTGTAAATGTTGTCTTGATGTTCGCCCAAGTCCATGAAGGCCAAAATGTTTCGCGATTCATCGGTGTTGTTGGACTTATTGGTCACCCACACTTCAATTTTGTTGATGTTGATGGCCGACCGGATGACGGGCAGGTTGGCCAAGGCCTGGTTGTAATTGTCGCGGAAATATTGCGCCAAAAAGAAGTGGCGGTTGGCATCGTAATTCAGCGCTTCAATTTCGAAGGTTGATTTTTGGGCGCCTCCTTCGGTTTCAATCACCTGGGTTTCCCCTTTGTTCTGCGAAAAGACAGTCGTTAGGTTTAACCGCCCGAACTGCATTTCGGTTTTCACCCCAAACAAGTTGGTTCCCCCGCTTATCAACGATCCGTTGAGTGGGAGGGACACATTTCCGGCTTCAATCTTCTTCAGAATTTCATCTTCATCGCCGGTGTAGTCGATGTTCATTTTGTTTTCGTAGTCGAAGGTGGCTTCGGTGTTGTAGTTGACCCGCATCTTCATTTTTTCACCGATGTTGCCCACGACGTTCATCTGGATTTTCTGATCGAAATCGAAGGTGGGCGTTTTGCGCAGCCGTTCGGGAATGGCCGGGTTTTCGGTGGCGTTCATTTGGTAGCCAAAACTGACTTCGACATAGCCTTGCGGGCGGATGTCGATGGTGTTGCCTCCAAAAATCCGGTTAAAGGCTTCTCCCCCGACTGTCAGCTGCGGAATGACCGACCCCTGACTTTCCAGATCAAGCTGGTTGCCCCGCACACGCCAGTAATTTTGGATCGAGTTTTTGAAGTCGTAGTCGACATACTCTTGCAGCGACATGGTTTTGGGCAGCCGGTAATTCAGGTTTCCAATCTTCTCGTAAATGATGTATTGACCGGTTTCGGGGTCGTATTCAATTTCGGTTTGAATGTTGGAAGGGCGGCCCAAAAAAAGCTGTGAGCTGTCCTGTGGGCTGGTGTTTTCAAAATTGGCTTCATCCTCGAAGGCATAAGGGAGAACGCCAGTGGTATCAATTTCAATGGAGTCGTTGATGCTGGTAAAACTGGTTTGGGGCTGTGCGGTATTTTGGAAAGGTGCAAAAATCCAACCCATGCATAAGATGCCCGGAAAAACAACTGTTACAAGGATATTTGTCACGCTCTTTTTCAATGCCAGTCTGTTTCAACGTTAAAGCCCTTTCAGAGCCTTCTTTATGGTTTCTTCCACCGTTAGGTCAGGATTAGCTTTCAGAAGTTTGTCCAGTTCTTTCTCAATGTTCTTTTTGGCAAATCCCAGCATTACTAATGCTGATAACGCTTCATCGCGGATAGTATTGTCTGCCGGAGAGTTTAAAATTTGGTCGCTGGCTGCGGTCTTTCCGATCTTATCTTTCAGGTCGATAATGACACGTTGAGCGGTTTTTGCACCAATGCCCTTAATGCTTTTCAGCAGATTGACATTTTCTTCGAGAATTGCCCTGCGGATTTCTTCGGCTGTCAGCGATGAAAGCATCATCAGCGCTGTGTTTGAACCAATGCCATTGACGGAAATCAGCAATCGGAACAGTTCGCGCTCGGCGGCTTCGGCAAAGCCATAAAGCAGGTGCGCATCTTCGCGAACCACCTGGTGTAAGAACAATCGAGCTTGCTCTTTTCCGTTAATGAGCGAATAAGTGTTGAGGGAAATATGGATGAAATAGCCGATTGATCCGGCTTCAATGACTGCATTGGCCGGGCTTAGTCCACTTAGTTTACCCTGGATGTATTCATACATGCTGCTGTTTGTTAAATCTCAGGCTCATCCGACGATTGAAAATCGATCGTCTCATCAACCTGATTGGGGTTGATTTCAAATTTTTTCAATGGGTTTTTACTGATCTCGCGATAAATCTCCCGGCTTTTATGCACGTCGATGGCCAGGTACAAAGCTTCGCGGAACGAGTCGGGCGATGCCTTGTCTTCGCCGGCAATGTCGAAGGCTGTACCGTGCGCCGGCGATGTCCGGATAAACGGCAGGCCAGCCGTGTAGTTCACTCCTTTGTCGAACGAAGCCAGCTTAAATGGCGTCAATCCCTGGTCGTGATACATGGCCAGAATGGCGTCAAATTTGGTATAGTCGCCCGATCCAAAAAAGCCATCGCTGGGGTACGGCCCCAGTGCCAGGATGCCTTCTTTTTTGGCCCGTTCAATGGCTGGTATGATGATGTCTTTTTCTTCGGTTCCCAACAGCCCGCCGTCGCCCGCATGCGGATTTAGTCCAAGCACGGCAATGCGTGGGCTTTTGACGCTGAAGTCCTGTTCGAGCGAACGATCCATGATGCGAAGCTTGTTTAAAATCGCTTCCTTGGTAATGAGCTCGGGGACTTTCGATAGTGGAACATGTGTGGTTACGACGCCAATTTTCATCAACTCGCTGACCATCAGCATGAGATAGTTGTTTGTTTCAAACTGTTGCGCCAGGAATTCGGTGTGTCCCGGAAAATTAAATTTATCCGACTGGATGTTGTCTTTATTGATTGGGGCGGTGATTAAAGCGTCAATTTCACCGGCTTTCAGGTCATTCACTGATCTTTCCAGCGCCATGTACGAAGCTTCGCCGGCCAGCTCAGACGATTTGCCCAACTCCACCCGGATATTATCGTCAATACAGTTGATGATGTTGGCCCGTCGAGGATCTGCTTCGCCAGCACTTTGGATATTGTTGAAGTTGAAGTTGTTTATGTTGAGCGCTTTGCGGTGGTAGGCTGCCACCTTGGGAGAACCATAAACGATGGGTGTGCACATCTCCAGAATGCGTGCATCCATCAGGGTTTTCATAATTACCTCGTATCCAATTCCATTGATATCACCATGTGATATACCAATTTTTATTTTGTGTTTGCTCATTTTGTCAGTCTCTTATGAAGTTGCCGAATTCTTGAAAATCTCTTGTTCACAGTTATTTTCTGCGAATGGCAAAGTTAATTTTTTATCTCAACTTTATCAAAATAGATTAGTTGTTACCGGGGCGGAATATTTTTAAATCAAAATGGCAAAAATAACTACCAGAAGTAGCAGCATGAACAAGATGAGCTGGTTGCGAACAAACAAGCCCAGCAGGATCAAAATTTCAAGCTCTTCGGTGTCTGCCGAATAGATTTCAATCTGGCCTTTATCCTTCGAAAGGAGTTCGAAACTTTGGAAAATAACGATTTCCTGACCGTTGAATTTCCACGCCCAGCGCGACTGCCAGAAGTTTTTAATTTCCAGTTCAAACCGCTTTCCATTAATGACCACATCGCTTTTTGGGTTGAATAGATTGATCATGATCGACGCCAACGGGGCCTGGTTGTTGGTGTCAAATATTTCGAGGCGTGACAGGAAAAAGTCACGGTTGAGGATAAAGCGGCGTCCTTTAAGCGTCGCCAAGGCATCTGAACTAAACATGTTTTTCCATTCAATTTCCCCAATCTGCTCATTGTTTCTGGTAATTTGCAGTTGGTTTTTAAAGACTCCTTTTGTCCAGTACAGTTTTTCCATAGCTTGAAAATTCCGATCTGCAAGGTATGAAATTTCGCTTGAAAATCAGCAGATCTTTCCTGAGCTTATGTTGGCGAACTGATGCTTTTTTGTAAAAAAGGCAGCAAAAGCTTCCGTGCGATTGCTGCCTTCAGAGACATGGGGGATTTGTTGATGCTGTTTAGAAAAAAAGTGCAAGGTTGAGGGAAAGCGTCTTGTTTTGGATGTCGCTCGTTTGTTTAAAAACTTCTGAAATTCCCATGTCGTAGTTGAGGCTCAATAGCATTTTTTGCCCTGCTGCCGGGAGTTGAAATCCCAGTTCGAACGCCCAGCCCACATCGGTTGCGTTGACTTCGTTTTTTATATCGGCGCTTTGGCCCTCTTTTTCAAGTTCGGCCTTGAGTATGGTAGCCAAATAAGGGCCTGTAGCTAGAAAAATGCGCGAGGCATTTCCTTGCTTTAGCACGGATGAAAACTCGGCCTTCACCGGAAGTTGAAGGTAGTTCATGCGGTAGGTTTCGTCTTGCCTATCTGGTTGGCTACCTTTTTGAGTGTACAGCAAACCTGATTTTACCGCGAGCCAGTCATTTTTTTGGTAGCGTGCCAGCAGCCCGAAGTTCACACCGCAGCGAACCTCGTCGTTTTTGCAAATGTTCCCCAAATCGGCTTGGGTTGAGGCGCCCATTCCCAGTTGGCCGCCCAGTTCCAGTTGACTAAATGCTTGTCCTGAAGTCATGATCATGAACAACAACAAGCTGATTCTTTTTACATGTTTCATTGTTCTCTGTTTTTGATTGATATTTGATTCGACGAAATACGTCAAATGGTCGAACAGCAGATAAAATTTTTTAGGTTGCGATGCCATGAAATAAAATGTGCAGCAGGTCTTTAAGGTGTTTTTCCAGGTCAACGTCCTCGCCAGTAAGAAAATACGGCTCTTCCAGCCCGCGGAGTGCAATGACAACCGTTCGGGCGGTCAGCTCAATATTGAGCTTTCGGAATTCTCCGCTTTGAATGCCTTCTTCCAGGATTCGGGCAATGGAGGCTTGTTCTTTTTGGTCGTGTTTTTCTCGGATTTTTTCAATGAATTCAATCTTGCTCAGGAAATCATTTTTCAAGGCGTCGTAATAATTCACGAAATCGTGAAATCCTTTCATTCGAACCAAAACGTAGGCAATTAATTTTTCACGGGCATTGGTTTGTTCTTTTACGGCATGTTCAATTTTGGCGAATAAAATGCCCGCTTCCTGTTCAACAACGGCCTGAAATACTTCTTCCTTGCTTGCAAAATAGTAGTACAGCGAACTTTTTCCCTTGCGGGCTGCGATTGCAATTTCATCCATTGTTGTTTTTCGGAACCCGTACCTGGCAAAGGTTTCACGGGCCACTTCAATGATGCTATCTCTTATTTTTTCGCTCATGGTGCTGCTGTTCGACTATTTTGGTTCAAAAGTACAAAAAATGATTTCAATTGAATAATATTGGTCTGAAAATTCTATTTTTTTTGCCAGTCAACTTCAGTTACAATTTGTGGTTTCCACCAGCTGGGATGGTAAACAGGAATTGGCTTCCTTTCCCTTCTTCGCTTTCTACCCGGATTTTCCCCTTGTGTTTTTCCACAAATTCCTTGCAGAGAATCAGGCCCAGCCCCGTGCCTTTTTCGTTTAGCGTTCCAAGTGTCGAGTAGCTCTCTTCAATACGAAACAGCTTATTCTGTGATTCATTGCTGATGCCTACGCCATTGTCGGTGACTGCAATTTGAAGCTCCTGGTTTTCCTCGCGTGCCGAGATCAGAATCTGGCCGCCCGGATGTGTAAATTTTATGGCATTGGAGATCAGGTTGCGCAGCACGGATGAAATCATATACCGGTCGGCAAAAACTGGTGCGTCGTGTGGAATTTCCTTGATGATGTTTATTGATTTTTGTTGTGCGGCATCATTTAGCAAGTCAACGGCTTCGTTTATTAAACCGACGCTGTCCACAAATTCGGGGTTGAACTCCGTTCTTCCGGATTGGGTGCGCGACCATTCGAGCAGGTTTAATAGCAAATCCATGGCGTTTTGAGCCGAATGTTCGATGATATTGACATACTTGTCAATTCCCTCATAGTCTTTTTCTTCAATCTGTTCGGCCAGCAAGTTTGTGAATCCGATGATGCTGTTGAACGGACTTTTCAGATCGTGTGCAATGATGGAGAAAAATTTGTCTTTAGTGGCGTTGAGCTGACGCAGGCGGATTTCGTTTTCCAACAGAATTTGCTCGGCCTGTTTTCGCTCGCTGATATCGCGGATAAAGCTTTGATAAGTACCGTCGGGCATGGCCTTCGAATTCATTTCGACCTGAATCTTTTCCCCGTTCTTACGCTTGATATCCCGCTCGTTTTTAATGGTTTCTCCCGATCTGAGCAGGTCATACCGGAGTGGCTTTTGACTGAGTTTTTCACTAAAAAAAAGGTTTGCCATATTCATCTGTAGTAGTTCTTCACGCGTGTAGCCTGTTAGTTCTGTAGCCTTGTCGTTCACCGTAATGAAGTTGCCTTTTTCGTCGCCCTGGAAAAAGGCATCGGGCGCCATTTCAATCAGATTGCGGTATTTCTCTTCACTTTTTTTCAGGCTTTCTTCATTTTGCTTCCGCTCGGTGATGTCCTGTATGATTCCAAATACGATCCGTTTGTCGGGGTCGAATGTCGCGATGGAATGAATATGTTTGATTTTACCACTGTCGGCAGCTTGTATTCGAAATTCAACCTCATATTTATTGCCGTACCTCAGCAGGTTATTCATGGCCTGGTCCAGCATGGCGCGATATTCCGGAAGAGGAAATTGCCTGACAGATGAATAGTCCAGGTGGTCTTGGTGAACTTCATAGATTCTCAGAGCTCCGTCAGAAGCAAAAATTTCCTGCGAGTCCAGATGCAATTCCCAGTTTCCGGATTTAGAGGCCATTTCGGCCTGGCGCAAGCGTGCTTCGTTGAGAGCCACGATTTTCTCAGCTTGCTTGCGATTGCTGATGTCGTGCACAATGGCGTGGAGTAGTTCGCTGCCATTCAACTCAAGGGGGCTCATGTAAACTTCAACATCGCGAATGGACTTGTTTACCAACTGCTGTTGTAGTTCGACGTATTTCAGCTCTTTTTTTGACGCCTGTTCGATCCAGTTCTTGTTTTTTTCTGGAGAACCAGGAGCCAGTTCTTGTGCGTTCATCTGCGTTAGCTGTTCCTTTGGGCATCCGTAGAAATCCGTAGCTGCGCGGTTGGCATCGACAATTCGACCCGTTGACGGATCAATCATGAGTTGAACAGTTGTGTGAAAGTCAAACAGTTTCTGGAATAATTCGTTGGGCTTTTCCTTCTCCAAGTGGACATCGTCTTCCTTCTTCATAATTCGCGCAATTTTGAGATTGGCAATTGTGGTGCACTAATTTCCGGGAAAAGTCATCAAACAATGAAAGATGTTGTTCGTCTGAAAGGGTGGAGTCTGCTGGCTTGTTCTCGTTTCAATCATCACGGTCAGGAAATTCAAGTTAATTTTGGTTTAGTCAGAATAACAAAGATATCATTTTTTCTTTCCCATTCTGAACAAGAATCAATGCTAATTTTTGTTCCAGACCTTGCGTTGAAATCCACAAATTCGTTTCGGTTGTCCAGGCGTTTTATTCCTTCACCAAAGCTTTGGTCGATAACAGTCCGCAAGCGGCGTAGATATCCTGCCCGCGTGAGGCGCGAATGGTGGTGGTGATGCCTTTGGCTTCCAAACCAGCTTTGAACTGCTCCAAAGTTGCTTCGTCGGTTCCTTTCAGCGGCGTGTCGGGGATGGGGTGAAAGCGGATTAAATTGATGCGGCACTTGATGCCATCGAGCAGGCGTGCCATTTCTTTTACATGTGCGGGCGTATCATTCAATCCATGAAACACGATGTATTCGAACGAAACCCGGCGCTGGCGTCCAAAGTCCCAGTTGCGGATTTCCTCCAACACATCATCCAGCGGATAGGCGATTTCGACGGGCATCAGTTTTTGGCGTTCCTCGTGAAAGGGGGTGTGCATGCTGATGGCCAGGTGGGCTTCGCTTTCGTTTAAAAAACGCACCAGTCCGGGCACAATGCCGATTGACGACACGGTAATCCGGCGCGGGCTCATGGCAAAACCCCAGTCGGCAGTCATGATTTCAGTACTTTTCAGCACTTCGTCCAAGTTGTCGAATGGTTCGCCCATGCCCATGTACACAATGTTGCTCACTTCCTCCCACTCCGGAATATTGCGAATTTGGTTCACAATTTCGCCGGCGGTGAGTTGGCCCTGAAAGCCTTGCTTGCCGGTCATGCAAAACAGGCAGCCCATTTTACAACCGACCTGCGATGACACACAAACGGTTTTGCGGTCTTTGTCCGGAATCATGGCTGTTTCAATAAACTTGCCGTTGCCGGTTGGAAACAGGTACTTTTTGGTGCCGTCCACACTTTCCTGCACTTTGGTTGAATTTACCAGGCCGAAGACGTATTTTTCGGCGAGTATTTCGCGTGCTTTCTTTGACAGGTTGGTCATTTCCTCAATCGAAGACACCTCTTTTTTATACAGCCAGTCGGCTATTTGTTTGGCGGTGAATTTTGGGAAGCCCAGTTCCACAACCAACTCCTGCAGTTCGCTCAATGTTTTTCCAAAAAGTGCTTCTTTGACCATCGTGTAAATTTTCTGCAAAGTTATAAAAGAGAATCAGATGCGAAAACAGTTGAAGGCAATCGGGGTGAGTTGAATCCAGTTGTCTTCCGTCGTCTTCCAGGTTTTCTTAAAAATAAATCTCTGCCAGAATATTTTCGTAGGGAATGCTGCGTGAAATCAGCAAATCACGAACTTCAACCACCATCAGCGCTTTTCCGCAGAGGTAATAGAGCTGATCTTTTGGCAGGTCATCTACCGAGTTTAGGTAGTCGGTTACCCGGCCAGGGAAAACATCGCAGGATTGTTCCTGCGAGCAACACCGAACATAGTTGCGTCCCATCGCCCAGTCCAATTCATTTTCAAAATAAAACTGGTTTAAATGGCGCGCACCGTGAATCAGCTTTTTGTTTTCGAACTGCCCCGATTGGAACATGCTGTAAAATGGGGCGATGCCTGTTCCGGTGGCAATCCACCAGGCAGGCTTTGGAGTTCCGAGAAAACCGCCGTAAGGTTTCGATACCAGCAGTTTGTCTCCCGGAATTCTGGTTGCCAGCTTCGGTGTGAGATAACCATCTTCCTTGATATTAAAAAGTACGCGAATCTCTTTTTCGTGATTTCCGCTGCAAATGCTGTAAATCCGTGGCGGTTGGAGCCGATCGACGGCAATTCGGACCACCTGGCCCGGGATGAAATCATCCGCTCGCTTATACGACAGCAGAAAAACTCCGGGCGAAATTTCTTCGTTTTGAAGAATCGTTTCTTCGTAGAGTTGAACTTCTTTTGGAGACTGCGCTTTTGTTTTTGGCATGTTCTGTTGCTTTGTTCATCCCATTAACGCAGCCAAAAGGTTTTGGTTTTCGTCTGAAAAAGAAAAAAGCAACTTGCCGTTGTTTCTGGCTGTGGTGAGTCAGTGGCGAGACTTTGTTGTTGATTCTCAATCCTCCGTAATTTTCATTAATTTTGCGCCATCCAGTGGAGGGGATTGAATGATGCAATGTGTGGCAAAAATGATATTGAAAATGTTGGGTTGGTTGTTGTTGCTGCCGGTTTATTTTTACAAGTATGCCATTTCGCCGTTGACACCCGCTTCGTGCCGCCATGTACCCAGCTGTTCGCAGTATGCTGTCGAAGCGGTCAAGATTCACGGGCCTTTTAAGGGTTTTTGGCTGGCTACCCGGCGCATTTCAAAATGCCATCCCTGGGGAACACACGGATATGATCCGGTGCCGGAGAAAGAGCAAATCAAGGTGAAGAAACTAACATTGAAATAAAATCTTTTTTAAAGGTACGCTCAACAATCCGGACGTTTTTAGGTTGTTTTTCCTTTGGATTGAAATCCGGTGAATCATTTAAAGGAGCATGTTGAGCTTTCTGATTTTCTGAGTGGAAAGTGATCGGGATAAAATGAAAGCGGTTCATGATCTTAAGTTTAACTATCTTTGAAAAAACAAGCATGAAACATATGAAACGACTGTTGATATTGGCCCTGCTTTTTGGGATGGCCTGCAGTTCTCCCGAAAAAAGTGAAAAGAATTTTGTTACAGTGACCATCCTGCCTCAAAAGTATTTTGTGGAAAGAATTGCCGGCGACTTACTTCAGGTGCAGGTTCTGGTGCCGCCGGGCGCCGGGCCGGAAACCTATTCGCTGGTGCCTTCGCAAATGAAGGAGTTGTCGGGTTCGCTGGCTTGGCTGCGTATTGGTAAAATTGGTTTTGAAGATGCCTGGTCGGAGAAGATTGTGCAAGCCAATCCCGATCTGAAGGTGTTTGATACTTCGCAACGAGCTGACTGGATTGCCGAAGAAATCGTTCAGCATGGCGATCATGTACATGCCCACGGCGTTGATCCGCACATCTGGATGTCGCCGGCCGAAGTTCAGAACATCGTGACCTTGACTTACCAGGCATTGGTGAGCTTGTTTCCGGATCAAGAGGATCTTTTCAAGCAAAACTACGAAGACTTTCGCATTGAGATTGAACTGCTGGATAACGAGCTGTTAAGCCTGTTTGAAGGACTGGAGAACCGCGAATTTCTGATTTTTCATCCTGCCTTAAGTTACTTGGCCCGCGATTATGATTTGGAGCAGATTTCGCTGGAGGTTGATGGCAAGGAGCCCTCGCCAAAGTACATGAGCGAACTGGTTCGGCATGCCCGCGAGATGGGAATCCGGGTGGTTCTTATTCAAAAGGAATTTGACAAGGAGAACGCACAGCAGCTAGCCAAAGAACTGGAAGGCGAAGTGGTTCAGATTGATCCTTTGGCTGAGAACTGGATAGAAGGCTTACGCGATATCGCCAATAAAATTGTAGAAGGATCGAAATGAACGAAAAGTTGGTTGAAATAAAAAATCTATCGGTGAGCTACGACCAGCAAAGGGTGCTGGAACAGGCCAACCTGGATATTCATCCGCTGGACTTTTTAGGGATTATCGGGCCAAATGGCGGTGGTAAAACCACGCTGATTAAAGCCTTGCTGGGCTTGGTCAAACCAGATGCCGGCTCCATCAAGTTTCATATTCCACTGAAAAAAGTGGGTTACCTGCCACAGATCAACCAGGTGGATAAACGCTTTCCCATCACCGTGCTCGACGTGGTTCAGTCGGGCAAAACCGGAGGTAAGTTTCTGAATGTTTTCAGAAAAGATCATGCCGACCGGCTTTATGCCGAACAGCTGATTGATGAAATGGGCATCACAGGCATCAGGCACAAAGCCATTGGTGAGCTCTCCGGTGGGCAGATGCAGCGCGTTTTTCTGTGTCGTTCGCTGATGAACCAGCCCGAACTGCTCATATTGGACGAGCCCGATACTTTTGTCGATAACCAGTTTGAAAGCGAATTGTACGAGAAGCTCAAGGAGCTGAATAAGCGGATGGCGATCCTGCTGGTTTCGCACGATGTGGGCACCATTTCGTACTATGTAAAAACCATTGCCTGCGTGAACCGGCAAGTGCATTACCATCCGAGCAATGTCATCAGCACCGAACAACTGGCTTCCTATAATTGTCCGTTGCAAATCATCACTCACGGACACATTCCGCATACGGTTTTAGGTATGCATGAAAACCACGACCACCATGAACACCGTCATTGATTTGTTCTCCTACGACTTTTTTTTGAATGCCTTTTGGGCATCATTTTTTGCCGCGGTAAGTTGCGGAATTGTGGGTACTTACATCGTTTCGCGCCGCATTGTGTTTGTCAGCGGCGGTATTACGCACGCCTCGTTTGGCGGCATCGGTATTGGCTATTTCCTGGGTTGGAGCCCCTTGCTGGGCGCCGCCATTTTTGCGATTTTGTCGGGCTGGGGCATCCAGCTCTTTACGCAGAAAGGGAAAGTCCGCGAAGATTCGTCCATCGCCATTTGGTGGTCGCTGGGCATGGCCATTGGCATTATTTTCATCTACCTCAGCCCGGGTTACGCGCCCAACTTAATGAGCTACCTGTTTGGAAGCGTACTGACCGTTTCAACCACCGAGCTTTACCTGATGGGAGCCCTTTCGCTGGTTTTGGTCTTATTTTTTGCCTTGTTTTACCGCTTGATTCTGTATGTGGCCTTCGATGAGGAGTTTGCCAAAACAACGGGCTTGCCGGTCAACCTGATTAATTATTTGCTGATTAGCCTCATTGCCCTCACCATTGTGTTGAACATCCGGGTGGTGGGCATCATCTTGATTCTTTCGCTGCTCACCTTACCGCAAGCCACGGCCAACCTGTTTACCAAAGACTTTAAAAAGATGATGGTGATTTCGGTTTTGTTCGCCTTTATTGGCTCGTTTGCCGGATTGCTGTTTTCGTTTTATGTTGATATTCCTTCCGGTGCCTCCATCATTTTTACCCTGGTGCTGGTTTTTGCTTTGATGAAACTGGCCTTTTATATTCGGCAAAAATTGCTTTCGCGTGGCTGAACAGCCAACGATATTGACCTGTGAAAACTGCGGGGGTTCTTTTCCAAAAGACTCGTTGCGGCGCGACTGCGGAAACTGCTTTGCCTGCACCGGCTGCGAGATTTACATTTGCCCCAACTGCCGGCGTGGAATTGTGGTGAAACCCGTGAAACGACCAGGAGAGAAGAAGTGATGTTAAGTCTCTTTTTGTGAATCCATTTAGCCTTCCGGAGATCTTTACTGATTTGTTCAAGCCAGAAATAAGCAGACCACATGATATGGCGTGTAGGGTGCGAAAATTAGTCTGTAGAACATGAAAAGTGGCTTGTAGACGTTAATTGTCGATCGATAAAACCCACATTTCTACTTTTTTTGCATAAAATGGCTCTTTAGAACAAAAATTATAGGTAAATGCCATTACCAGAGCGGTAAATGAGGCTACCAGAGCGGTAGATGAGCTTACCAGAGAGGAAAACGTGGTAACCGAAGCGGTAAACGTGATAGCCAGAGCGGTAAATGTGTTAACCAGAGGGGTAGATGCCATAACCGAGGCCGAAAACACCACAACCAACGAAGTAGACGACTCGCCGGACGAACTTTCGTAAAAAAGCAAGGGTAACTGTCCCCGGCCTGCCACGTATGAAGAACTGAAAGAAACCAAATACGACGCGGCTGTGAATCATCCAAACAAACCGACAAGCAAACGAAGGAAATTCCTGCGTAAGCTGGTGTTTCCCGTCACTCCGCTTACTGTATTGACCGGCTTGGCGGTCGTGATTACCACCATCGCCTTGATTCGGGTTTCCTCCGAAAGTTATTCTTCGGCCATGCTGGCGGCCATCAGTGCCAACCTGACCTTTGGGATACTCATCTTCTATGTGCTTGACCGCATGCTGGTACAACGGGTGGCGTATCGGTACGTGGCTTTGGGCGAAATGATATTTGGGGTATTGTTGTTCTTTTTGGTTG
>NZ_LGIA01000174.1 GCF_001270965.1 Sunxiuqinia dokdonensis
GCGAATGTACAATTGGACCACCTCTGCTCCTTCAAATTTTCCCGTGTTTTTTAAGTTGACAGAAACCTCAATTGCCCCATCCTTTCCCATTGTTTTGGATGATAACTTCAGATCGGAATATTCAAAAGTGGTGTAGCTCAAGCCAAAGCCAAACGGAAACAGTGGCTCAAATCCGGCATCTAAATAATGCGAGGTATTGCCAAGCGAATGCTGGGTGGCTTCGGCAGGTATTTTATTGATATCGGTCCATTGCTGATAGTCAGCCGGGCGACCTGTATTTTTATGGTTGTAGTAAATTGGAATTTGCCCCACGGTTTTGGGGAAAGTAACCGGCAACTTTCCGGAAGGAGTGGTTTTGCCAAAGAGCATGTCGGCCAGGGCTGGTCCGCCCATGGTTCCCGGATGCCAAGCATAGAGCACCGCATCGGCTTTTGCCAGCTCCTTTTGAATAGTCAGCTGGCGTCCGGCCATAATCACCAACACAACGGGCTTCCCGGTTTCGGCCACGGCTTCCAGCAATTCCGACTGGGCACCTTGCAAATTCAGGTTGGCCAGGCTGTGTGCTTCGCCCGAAAGGATGGATTCTTCGCCCAAAAACAACAACACCACATCCGACTTTTTGGCGGCTTCAACCGCTTCGGCAAAACCTTCGGTGGTTTTGGTCCGGCTGATTTTCAGGCCACGGGCAAAATTAACCTGATCGGCTCCCAGCATTTCTTTAAGGGCCGTTAGTGGCGTAATGGTGTTCTCTTTTTTTCCATCGAAAACCCAGGTTCCCATTTGATCGTGCGGAGCATCGGCCAACGGGCCAATTACAGCGACCGATGAAAGATCGTTTGAGAGGGGCAGTAATTCATTTTTATTTTGAAGCAAAACAAAGCTTTCGCTGGCCGCTTCCTTCGCTATCTGTAAGTTTTTTTCTGAAAGGATGGATTTGGCAGCTGCCGACTCATCCGTGTAGGGCTTGTCGAACAAGCCTAAATCAAGTTTAAGACGCAAAATATTGGCGACATATTCGTCGATAGTGGCCAGATCAATGGTTCCTTCATCAAGTAAGGCCTGTACATGATCAACATAGGTACTGGTGGCCATTTCCATATCAATTCCGGCTTTCAGCGCCTTTTCAGCAGCTTCTTTGCTGTTGGCCGCAAAACCGTGGGCAATCATCTCGGTAATCGATGCCCAGTCGCTCACCACCATTCCGTTGTAGTTCCATTCTTTTCGAAGAATTTGTTTCAGGGTGAATTCGTTTCCACTGGCTGGCACGCCATTCAAATCATTGAAAGCCGACATAAAAGTTGCCACTCCGGCATCGGCTGCCACTTGAAAAGGAGGCAGGTAATCGTTGCGCAGCTGGACTTCTGGAATCAGGGTGGTGTTGTAGTCACGTCCGCCTTCGGCAGCTCCGTAGCCCACAAAGTGTTTGGCGCAGGCAGCAATGGTATTGGGCGCACTCAGGTCGTCGCCCTGGAAACCTTTGATCATCGCTTTTGCCATGACCGAGGTCAGGTAAGTATCTTCGCCGCTACTTTCGGCAATGCGCCCCCAGCGTGGATCGCGCGAAATATCAATCATGGGTGCAAAGGTCCAGTGAATGCCTTCTGCAGCGGCTTCTTCAGCAGCCACAGCCATCGCTTTTTCAGCCAGCTCTGCATTCCATCCGGCGGTTAACCCAAGCGGAATGGGCATGATGGTGCGGTAACCATGAATCACATCGCGGGCAATGACCAGCGGAATGCCCAAGCGGCTTTCTTCAACCGCCACTTTTTGCAGTTCGTTCACTTCACGGGCACCAACCAGGTTCAAAATCGACCCCACTTTTCCATCTCTAATGGCTTGTTTGGCCTCTTCGGGTCTGCCCAGCTGACCAGGATCAAACTGCGACATTTGCCCCAATTTCTCCTGGAGAGTCATCTTGGAAATCAGTTCTTCAATCTTCCGCTCGTTTTGTTCTTTCTTCTCTGAAGAAGTGCTTGCCTGGGCTCCGTTTAGCAGGAGCAAGCCAAGTAAAAATAGTAAAGTAGCTTTCATCATTTTTTAGAATAGAAAACCTGGCCTGCCCCAATCGGGCAGGCAGGTCTTCAGCTTTCATTCAAATTGTAATTAGTTGATTTTTGCCGACTTAATACCCTCGACGTGAGGACCGGACAATTCATCAAAATAGAATTCGTGTGTACCCTCTCCGGTTCCTGGATTCAGCATGATCCGGATAATATCGTAGAAGTCGTGGCTAACGGCTGCCGCCGGGTCAGTCACATCATTGGTGAACACATCGCCGGCAGATCCATTGTTGGCCACACCAGCAAAATCATATTCAGCCATTTCCCAAGTGTTGTCTTCCTGAATGGTGTAATTCAACTCAACACCAGACATCCAGGCATTTCCGCCCCAGTCGGTATTTTCCAGTTTCAACAACACCACATCGCCAGCTTTTCCATAAACCATCATTTTGAAGGTTGAAATCGAGCGCAAATCAAAGCGGTAGCCAGCAGGCAGTTTCATATTGGCATTAGCCCATTGGTTGTTGGTTTTTGAATACATGGCAACCTGTGAACTGCGGTTAGGATAGATGCGAGACGGATTAGCCACAACAGAAACAAAACAGTCTTCGCCATTTACGTTGGCCAAAGCCACCTCGCTGAAGTCGTTGTACATCACCATCTCATCCAGCAGGAATGGCACATAGTCAGGATGGTTAGCGGCAACGGTAACCGTTTCAGAAAGGGTCAACTCACCGATTGAGGTGCTGACATGAGCAGAGATCACATATGTTCCGGCACGCATGTAGGTATGCGAAACTACATCTGAATACTCATCGGCTGTAACCGTTTCACCATCTCCAAAGTCGAAAACTACTCCATTGATCGCCTGTCCGGCAGGAATATCCATGTTAGTCAGTGAAGCTTCATAAGTATTGGTCTCAGTAGCCTCAGCCACTGACAACTCTGCAGTAACCGAAGGTTTAACATAGCCTTTGGGAATTAACTGAAAATGCCAGGCATTACCTTCTACACGGTCGATGGCAACCAACTCGAGTAAGTTTTCTTCAATTTTCAACACTTCATAGGAGCCATCGACTGCACCCACATCAAACACGGGAAACATTGGCGTTGGACCTGAAAGTGTCAGGTACCATTTACCACCTCTTTCCTCCAGAAACCAACTTCCAGGTTGTGGATTGTAATCCACTACAAAATCCGAATCATCTTCATAGCCATTGCTGTATGCCGGATCATTAGCTACAAAATTCTTCACATAGCTTTGTCCATGGTTGGTCAGTGTGGCGATGAAACCATTCACCTGGAAATTGATTTCATCGTCGTAAAGAACGCCAACAGCTTGCTTAGCCAACGGAGCAGCATTCCACCATTCCAGACCAACAGTTCCAGCAGGTCCAACCCCAAGGTGTCCCTGAGCTAAACTATCCAAAACCCATGTTTTCCCATCCAGATCGTCTACACCACCACTCAGGTAAATGAATTTCTCATTCGTAAAAATGGAATAATCTGTTTCTTCCTGAACGATTTGCGCCACCACCTTTTCTGTGAAAGCACCGGTATTTGTTGTAATTCTCAAGGTAATATCATAAGTTCCGGGCAGTGGATAATAGGCTGTAACCTCTTTTCCTTTTGCTGTATTGCCATTTCCCAAATTCCAACTTATTGAATGAATACCAGACACCTCGGTAGTATTCACCAGATCAAAATGAAATTCGTCACTGCCCTGTGTCACCTGTACTGTTATTTCCTCCTCTGAAGGCGGATAGCTTTCACGAGCATCTCCCGTATCAAATTCCTGGGGTTCGCAAGCGGTGAATAAGATTGCCAATATTGACATTAGCAAGCTAATTTTTAACATATATTTTTTCATTGCATTGTCATTTAATCGATTAATAACCATCGTTTTGAACCAGTTTGAATTCACCTTCTGTTTTGTCTATTTCAGATTGTGGAATCGGCAGGTACTTTTTAGTTGATGCCCAGGTACGGTTCGAAGAATATTCAGGAAGGTTTTCAGTTAAAGTACTGGCTTCGCCCCAGCGAACCAGATCCCAAAAACGCATCCCTTCACCCAGAAACTCACGACGTCTTTCAAGCTTAACTAATTCCGCAGTGGGTGCTGCAGGATCCAAGCCGGCACGATCTCTGATCTCGTTAATGGCTACTTCGGCAGTCAACTCTCCGACAGGTGCCACACCATGCACCACAATTAATTCAGCTGCATTCAGCAAAACTTCGGCATAACGGAAGATCCGCAGGTTGTTTTCGTAGTTCAGATCAACATCGCCCGGTGGCTCGTTGTAACCAGTGCGGGCTGCATATTTGGCCATGAAATAACCGGTATTTTGAAAACGGGGAGTATAAGTTCCATCAGCAAAATGATTGATGGAAGCACTCATACGATCATCTCCATCTTCATAAATATCGAGAACTTCAGGACGCACGGGCCCAAAACCCCATCCTCCTTTATAAACAGACGAGCCACTCAGTTGGTCAACACCGTTCAATTCATTGGGTGAAATAAACGCCGGCAGGTTGGTTCCGAAACCAGTCCAACCATCGCCCCATGTTTTTCCGCCATATTCACCCGGAAGATGATTCACTTCAAAAATTGATTCGTCACAGAATTCGCCTTCGCGAGTCCAAATAGAAGCAAAGTCGACCAAGCTGTAGTCGCCACTTTCGTATATTGCATTCATATCTGCCAACACTTCGGCGTATTTTGACTCGTCATTTTGGTACATCACAACGCGAGCTTTCAGGAGCATGGCGGCTGCTTTCGTGGCGCGTCCTTCATCTGCACCACTTACATCCATGGGCAATTTGTCACCTTCCAAGGCAAAGTCTAAATCGTCAATGATCTCAGCATAAATTTCATCAGCGGTATATTGACGAGCAAAATACGGAGATTCCAAGTCTTCCTCGAAATAAGGAATGTTTCCCCAGAATTTCCACAGCCAGTGCATGTAGTAGGCCCGCAAAAAATGAGCCTCTGCATTATACTGAGCCAAAGCATCTTCTTCGACACCTACTGCATTTTCGCAAGCCGAAATGGCGTTATTACAACGAGCCAGTCCATTGTAATAAATGGTCCAAAGTCCTCCTGGTAGTTCATCGGGAGTAGCATCTAACTGTGACAACCGGTATAGTTGACCTTGGTCGCCTGCGTCACCCCCACCTTTAAAGATATCATCAGAACGAAGATCGGACAACAAAACGATACTATTATAGTTTTGATTTGCATAACTGTCAAACAGCAGAACTTGATAGCAGGAACCTAAGTTTGATAAGATAGCACCTTCAGTCGCTGTTCCTCCTGACTCCTGAGAAGCAGTAGGATAGTTGGTCAGGAAGTCATCATTACAAGACGTGAATCCCAGAATTGCAATGAAGACTATTGCTTTAATATATTTATTCATAACTTCTTCTTTTTAAAATGATTAGAAAGTAATATTTGCACCAACGATGATTGTTCTTGACTGCGGATAAATCCCTCTGTCAATACCAATGGTTGTATAGCCACCAGAGGCCACTTCAGGGTCAAAACCATCGTAATCTGTCAAAGTCACCAGGTTCTCTGCGGATACAAATACGCGCAAACGAGAAATAGCCGCCTTTTGCAATAATTCTGTTGGTAAAGAATAGCCCAACTGGATATTTTTCAAACGAGCGTACGAACCATCTTTAATGTATAAATCGGATGATCTCCAGTTACGGTTGCTGTTCTGTATGGTCATGCGTGGAATTCGGGTTGAAGTTCCCTCTCCGGTCCAACGATCAAGGATCCAGCTTGGACGGTTCATCGCCGGAATATCACCGCGTTGAGAGAAATCAAAAATGTCGTTGCCTAAAGTTCCTTGCCAGAACATATTAAAATCGAATTGCTTCCATTCTGCACCAACTGTAAAACCATAAGTCCAGTCAGGCATGCCTTTTCCAATTTTTGTTTTATCATCATCGGTGATGCTTTCATCTCCATTCAAATCAACAAAGCGAACATCTCCCGGCTTGGCATTTTCGCCAAACAAGTTGTTATAGGCGTCAGCCTCTGCTTGATTCTGAAGAAGGCCGTCAGTTTGATATCCATAGAAGTATGGGAAAACTTCGCCGTTCATACCTTTTACATAGCTTCCAACTCCTGAGGCTCCGGCGTTTTCGTAGATTGCTTCACCCGAGTCGTTCCCCATATTAATCAACTTATTCTTCAAGTAAGTTGCATTGGCTGAGATATTATAGCTGAAATCACCTGCATTTCCGCGATAGCCTAACTCAAATTCCAATCCACTATTTTCCATATCGCCGGCATTTGCAATTGGCGCACCTTTTCCAACGTAACCGGGAATAGGCTGGGCAATAAGCATTCCATTGGTTGTTTTCTTAAAATAATCGAAACCAAACGATAAGGCACTATTGAAAAAACGGGTATCGAATCCAAGGTCAATTTGTTCTGATTCCTCCCATTTTACGTCAGGGTTTGCCAGTTTCGATGGGCTACTACCGTACTGCATATACATATCGTCTCCCGATCCGAAGTAATAGTTCTGGTTTCCATCCATCAAGCTGGTATAGGCAAAGTTACCAATACGGTTGTTTCCATTGGTACCCCAGCTAGCTCTGATTTTCATATAGTTGAACCAGTCAGGGATGTTTTCCATGAAGGCTTCTTCAGTCACATTCCAGCCAATAGAAAACGATGGGAAAATAGCCCATTTGTTATTAGGTCCGAACGATGACGATCCATCGCGGCGAATTGTGGCCTGCAACATGTAGCGTTCGTCATAGTTGTAATCCAACCGACCAAAGTACGAAGCCAGCGTTTCGTTGGAAAAACCGCCTGTTCCTCCGGCCACGCGGCCCTCAGTAGGAGGAGCAATGGCATAGTCAATATTTGCTTTATTTGGATCATTCTCTAATAAATCATAATCGTCGCCGTATAGGTGACGAACAGTATATTCCTGTGCCGACTGTCCCAACAAGACGGTCAGGCTGTGTTTCTCCTGAAATACTTTATTGTAAGTCAGCGTATTTTCCAACTGCCAAGCGAATCCACGGTGCATATTTGAATATACATGACTCTGAGTCAAGTCTTTTCCCTGAGTTGCCAGGAAGTGTTCAAATTCATAGCCATCAGCGCCCCAAAAAGCCAAATCAACACCATAACTTGATTTAAACTTTAGGCCTTCGATCAAATCAATCTCACCCCAGAAAGTAGAAACGAATTTATCTTCATTGCTTTGACCTCCGGTAGGTGCATTCAGCATACCAACCGGGTTCGCAATCTCTTGAAAACCTGACGGTGGAATAGAAAAAACCCGTCCTTCACTATCTTTCACAGCTGTAGGGTGCTGAGCCAAAACAGCATCAGGGTCTTCAGCATAAACCGGAACAAGCGGATTGAAAGTCAGAGCGCTTCCCAAAATCGAACCATACTCTGAGTTGGTTTCGATGCCACTTGACAATACACGAGAGTATCCTGCATTTACCCCTACCTTAATTTTATTAAGGAAAGACCGATCAGCTTCAAATACATTGTAGGTCGTGTTCGTACGGATACTATAACGCTCATAGTTCGAACGACCATAATCACCACCGACAATACCTTCCTGATTCAGATAACCAAATGACAAGAAATAGGTCACGTCGTCGCTACCTCCATTAATGCTAATCTGATGTGATTCAACTGGCGCATCATAGTTGAAGGTCTCATCCTGCCAATCAGTTCCAACTCCCGCATTGGCAATTTGGTCAGCCGAATATCTGGGAGCATTATTATCATTCAATTCTGATTCGTTCATGATCATCATGTACTCCTTGGCATTGAGTACTGATTTCTTTTTCCATGGATTTTGTAATCCATAGGAGAAATCGTAATTAATGGATGCTTTTCCTGATTTTCCCTTTTTTGTTGTGATCAGAATAACACCATTCGCGGCCCGTGCTCCATACACCGCAGCAGAAGCAGCATCCTTCAACACTTCAACCGACTCAATGTCGGATGGATTTAAATAGCTGATGCCACCACCGACTGCCATACCATCAACGATATACAGCGGCTCGCTGTTATTAATTGTCCCAATACCACGAATCCTCACTTTTGAGTCAGATCCTGGTTGACCTGAACTTTGCGTAATTTGAACTCCGGACACACGTCCTTTCATCACATCTTCAATGCGGGTTGGTGTGGAATTCTCCAGTTCTTCAGAAGAAACGCTACTAATTGCTGCAGTAACAACGCTTTTCTTTTGTACGCCGTAACCAACAACAATCACCTCATCGAGGTCAGTATAATCAGAGGCAAGAATAACATCAATCGTTGAACGGCCATCAACCTGAATTGTCTGACCTTTCATCCCAATGTAGGAGAATTCGAGTGTAGCATTCGATGGAACTTGCAAAGTATAGTTACCATCGAAGTCGGTAATTGTTCCGGTAGTTGTTCCTTGAATAACTACCGATACCCCGGGTAGAGGTTGTCCATCATCTTTAGCGGTTATATTACCCGAAACGGAAATTTCCTGGGCATATAAACTCAGACTAAAGAAAGAACAGAATAAGAAAAATAAGATTCTTTTCATGAGTTAAAGTTTTTAAATAGCAAATAATTTTTCCATAAAAATCAAAAATCTGATGGCAAACATGGTGGGAAAAAACCAGACACTCAAATAATATTCTACTTCATTAATGCTACATCCCTATTCACATCACCCCTACACAAATACAACAACACATACATTAATGCCTAACAATGAGCGACTTAACATTTTTTAACAACTAAAAACGCATACATCAACCAACAATGTGCTTTACAGCATGATCTAGATACTTGTGATAAAAGTGCTCAAATTGGTGTCCCGGTCAAGGCCGAGTTTCTTGCGGAGGCGGTAGCGGCTTATTTCAACACCGCGTGAAGATATGTTTTGCAGCGTGGCTATTTCTTTAGTTGAAATATTCATTTTTATATAGGCACACAGTTTCTGCTCGCGTGGGGTAAGGGTCGGAAACCGTTCGGTGAGGCGCTTGAAAAAATCTTCATGCACTTCGTCAAAATAGGTTTCAAAAAGTTCTTTCTGCTTCTCATTGTCAAACTCCTTGTCAATTCGATTGATAATCAAACTGATCTTCGATTTTGCGGCGCTATCGTCAACCAAACCCTGTAGGCCTTTCAGCTCATTCTTCAACTTGCCCATGAACTTGTTTTTCTGAACCAGCTGCATGGTTTGATTGGCCAGCTCTTTATCGAGGTGAATCATCTTTCCGCGCAATTGCTCATTTCGAAGTTTAATAATTTCCTTTTCGGAAACCAGCACCTCGCGCTGGTACTGGTGCACACGTTTCCGGTGTTCCTGCAGGTTTTTCAACCGTTCACGGCGCTTGGAGATCTGCATACGATAATACACCCACCACACCACCAGGGCAATCAGTCCCATCGCTCCAATCATGTAGCCAAGCAGCGCCACGGTCGAACGGTACCAGGGTGGTTTAATATAAAACGAAAAGCTGGCTGGCTCGCTTTCATTCCCAAAAGGATCAAGGGCTTTCACGTTAAAGACATAGTCGCCCTCACGCAAATTCATAAACTCGGCAGCCGATTCCTCCGACCAGTCAGCCCAAACCGTGCTGTAATTTTCCAAAAAATAACTGAATCTAATCTTACCCAGATTCTTATAGTCAGGACTGGAATAAACAAACTTCAGATTATTCCCCTGGTAAGAAAAGGTCAGCGAATCTTCGGGCAGGGTTTCGTCGATAAAACTCGGGTAAAAATCCCGTCCATCCAGCAGGTTGACCACCTCACGAATGTGAACATGCAGGGGCGAGGCACTTTTGGGTTGATAGCTTGGGGAGTAATGTGCCAGCCCATCTTCGAGCGAGATAAATGTATTCTGGATATCAACCACATGAACATGCTGAAAACCGGAAATCAACCGACCTGCAAGCTTTTCAAACGGAGCGACCACCTTCGTGTACGTCCCGTCTTCGAGGAACCGAATGACTCCCGGTACATTTCCAGCAGCAAACCAAAGATTGTTGAACTGGTCTTCGTAGATATAGTCAATATCGTTTTGATTTTCAAAGATTTCGTTATGTTTTTCTGAACGCTCAAATCGATTATTTTCAGCTTGATACGCATAAATTCCATCGGGCGTGGTATAAACAATGTCCTCTCCAATGGTTGTCAGGTTAATGTAAATATCGGAGGGCAAGCCATCGTTTGAGTTATAAAAATCGTAATGAGCGACGCTGTCCAATTCTTCGTTCAAACGAATTCGGAAAACCCCCTTGTATCCATGACTCATCCATACATTACCGGCCTCATCTTGTGCCATCAACTTGGATGACTCTTGAAACCCCTTCACCTGGCCGACAAACTCCCACGACTTTTGATCAGCGGTCTTTCGGAAAAGTGTCAATCCGCTGTAATTTCCTCCCAACAGGTAATCTTCATCTTGCGCCAGCTCAATAAAGGTCCAGGCTCCGCTCACCTCCGATATCATTTCTACTTGCTCATCTTCCACCACATAAGTCCCTTTGTCATGACCGCACAAAACAACATCATTGAAAACCCCCAGGCACCAGACCTGTCCAACCGTGTTCGGGATAAGCCGAAATCCTTTAGCATCAACGGTCACTTTTTCGGGCCAGTCTTTTACAAACAAACCATGGTTGGTGCCCACATACAATTTGTCTTTGTGAACAAGCGAGGTGTAGGTCGCCCCCAAGCCCTCGGGCTCAAACATAAAGGTAAACGGCGACCCAATATCGATGTAATCAATGCCATTATCCAGTCCCAACCAAAGGTTGTCATCGCGGTCGGTGCCAATACTCAGCACCGTATTATTTTGCAGTCCTTTTTTCTTATTGATGTGTTGAATGATATTGCCGGCTTCATCGGTAATGAGTAACCCGTTTTGAATGGTTCCAAAAGCATAATAGGCCTCCTGGAATTTTGTTGCTGAAAAAATCTGGGTTTCAATTAAAAAATCATTTCCCTCCCCTTCCCAGGCAGTCACCTGTTCGCCGTCGTAAATAAATACGCCATGATTGGCTGTACCGATCAACACCCGATTGTTGTATATTGGCAAAATGTCCCAAATTTCTTTGTCAGTAAGCAAATCTGTGCCCTGAAGCTCAAAAAAGTGCCCGTGGCGATATTCCAACAGCCCTTCGGCTTCGTCCTGAATCCACAAATGACCATTCACATAAAACGAGAATTTCACTTTGTTCTTCAGCGGAACGGTGGAAACCTGGTTATTGCGATATATGAACAAGTGGCTGTATGATTGAAACACCACACCAAAGTCGGTCAGATGAATGCGCCAAATTTCCTCAAAGTTGCGATCTTCCATCGGCACCAACCCGACAAGCGACTGGTATTGCAGCTGCCCTTTCTCATCAGGCTCGAGGTAGCCAAAAGCATTTTGCTGTCCCACGTAGATCCGGCCGCTGTCATCAATCTTTACCGATCGAACGATCGATTGATTAGGCAGATTATACAGCCGCCAGTGATTTCCGTCGAACTCGAGCAAGCCGTTGTTGTTGGCAAAATACATCAGATTTGTGCTACTGCGCGCTATCTGCCAGTTTTGGGCACTGCCCTGGTATTCCTGTTTCGAAAAATTTTTGATATCGGGCACGCCAACATTTTTAATTTGTCCAAACACCATGGCAGGAACAACGAGCAGAACAATCAAAAACGAATATCGGACACGGTTCAAGTGCATGAAACAAATATAGATAAAAACGCTTTTTTTCCGCTGTTATCTCTCAAATTCATACCAGAGCGCTATTTTTGCCCCAAACTTTGAATGACACACGATGAAAACCGGACTTATTGGCGCCATGAGAGAAGAGGTTCTTCTCCTGAAAAACGACATTGAAAACTTGAAAACTGAGCAGTTTGGCTCCCGTGAGTTCTACTCCGGAACGATCAACAACCAGGAGTTGGTGATGTGCCTCTCGGGTTGGGGCAAAGTGGCCGCGGCCTCCACAGCAACCACGCTGATCAACCACTACCAGGTTGACCAACTGGTGTTTATCGGACTAGCAGGTTCCGTCCAGCCACATTTAAACATTGGCGACATTGTGGTGGCCAACCAGCTCATTCAGCACGACGTGGACTTATCAAGACTCGATGGTTTCCCGACCGTGGAATCGCCTTTCTGGAAAACCTTTGCGTTTGATGTCTTCCCCCATTCCGGAGAAAAAGCCATTCAGGCTGTTGATAAATTTGTTCTCAATTTGAGAAAGGGGAGCTATCCAAAAATCCATTCAAACTACAACCCAGCAGTTTATGTGGGAGCCATTGGCACCGGCGATCAGTTTATTGCATCGAAAGAAGGAAAAGTGCGCATCAACGAGCGTTTTCCGCAGGTTTTATGTACCGAAATGGAGGGTGCAGCCATTGCCCAGATCGCAGCCGACTACCAGCTACCATGCACCGTCGTCCGCGTGATCTCAGATAAGGCCGATGAGGACGCACACGATTCCTTTGCAAAATTTTTGTTCGAAGACATCAGTCACATCTCGGTTGAGCTGGCCAAGCTAATTCTTTCCTGAAGCCATTTGAAGTTTTATTGGAATCCGTGCCGCTCCGGACGATGAATGGCACAGGATTTGTTTGATGTCAACCAGCCACAAAACAACATATATTCCGCCAGTGGGTGGAAACAATTAAACAAAGAGAATTAGTTTAGTAAGACCAGAAAAAAATCTCCAAAGTAACGTGCTTTGGAGATTTTGTTTTTTTAAGCGTCCCTAAAATGCGGCATCCAGGGTTTGGATCTTAAAGACTTCGGCTAAGCTATCAGCCGAAAGGTCGGTTTTTAATGAAACTTTGACCGTTCTTCCCGGCAATAAATCGAAATAGTTATCCGAGAAAAAGCCCGCTTCATCTCCAATGGTCATAAACAGGTTTTTGGCCAGCTGGTTACTTTTCAACACAATTTGAAAACCTTCATCCGTCGCCTCAATCTGGTAATTCACCTCGGGCGACGGCAGCTTCATTTCCTTCACCGGCCTGAAGTAGAACACATTCTCGGCAATCACCTTTCCGTTTTCCACAACTTCCGCAACCAACACCTGTCGGTAGCTGTCTTTATCACGAAGAAAATCATAGCGATTCACATCGAAATAAGAATCGCTTGAGTTGGCCGGAATGTCTGCCAAAACAGATTTCTCCCACACAACCCGACCTTCAAAATCAAGCATCTGCAAATTTAGCTGTGCGTTAATGTCCCGAAGTTCATCATTCACAATGCCAATTTTCAAGAAGTTTTCATCCAGGTAAGGCGAAACCAAAACTGGTTCAAAACCTTTCTTCACGTAATATTGCAAGGCTTTCCAGCGCTGGTAATAATCGGTTGAACTCCACGAAGCCACCGGCCACACATCATTAATTTGCCAGTACAAACTCCCCATACAATACGGCATCGCCCGACGATGTCCTTCCACGGCAAACTTGATTCCTTCGGCCTGCAATACGTGATTGACGTACAAGAACGATTCAAAATCCTTGGGTTGCTCATAATCCTGCAACATGTAATATTCAATGGTTTTGTTGCCGATTGAAGAACGCTGGTGCGAGTTCATCACTTCCGAAACGATGTCGTAATCTTCGGGCTCGGCATATTGCTTCACACTTTTGAATTCGGGAAACGACTGGAAACCATACTCACTCATAAACCGCGCAATATGCGTGGCGTAATTCTGAAAAGGTTCCTTTCCCCACCAAACGCCCCAGTAATGCTCATCACCATTCACCAAATCGGCCGGAACGCCCATGCCTGATGACGGGCTTGATGCCCAATAGGAACGCGAAGGATCATGTTCCGAAACAGCTTCGGGCAGCACCTTGTGGAAAATATCCTGGTACGATTTCCAAATCTTGTCGGCATTTTCCTGGCTCTTGGCCTCTTCGGCCTTCTTCCAGCCCCAACCATACCAAGCGGCCAAAATCTCATTATTCCCACACCACAGGGCAATGCTGGGGTGATTTCGCAGACGCTTCACATTGTCGATCGCTTCTTGCTTCACATTGTTTAAAAACGCTTCGTCGCCCGGAAACATGGCACAGGCAAACATGAAATCCTGCCAAACCAAAATACCGGCTTCATCGCACAAATCGTAAAAAATATCGTTTTCATAAATCCCACCACCCCAAACGCGCAACATGTTCATGTTCGATTCTTTGGTGGTTTCAATTACCCGGCGGTACTGTTCGTCGGTTACCCGTGCCGGAAAAACATCGTTGGGAATGTAGTTGGCGCCCTTCATAAATACCGGTACACCATTCAGTTTGAAGTAAAAAGAAGTTCCCACTTCATCCTTTTCGCGCACCAGCTCCAGCGTGCGGATTCCGATTCGTTCTTCCTTTTCGATACTTCCGCCATCCACTGTCAGCTTGGCTGTTACCGCATAAAGCGGCTGTTCTCCCAGCCCGTTGGTCCACCAAAGTTTGGGGCTTTCTATTTCGAAATCGACCGCGTAGGATTCCATTCCTTTTTTCAGCTTGATTTGGGTGGAGCTCACGGCTTGCCCATCCACTTCAATTTGGTAAGTCGCCGGAGTTTCTTTTTCTGATTCGACTTCGAGAATCGCCGAAAACTTAGCCACCTCATCCTGCACTTCCTGCTGAACGATTTGCAGGTTCTCAATTCGCGCCTCATTCCAGGCTTTGAGGTACACCGGACGCCAAATTCCGCTGGGCACCAAGCGCGGGCCCCAGTCCCAGCCAAAATGATAGCCAGCTTTTCGTGTATAAACGCTCACCTTTTTACCTCCTTCAACTTCACCAATCTCCGCTAAATCGTTATCCGAAACCGGAATGACAAAAGGGTGGGCATCATACTTTTTTAATCCTTCCTTGATGGGCGACAGAAAGGTGATTCGAAGCGTGTTCTCGCCAGCCTGCAAATGGGGTTTGATATCCACCAGGTATTCACGAAACATATTGTCGGTCGCAATCACCTCTTGTTCGTTGACAAATACCTGTGCATAGGTATCGAGTCCTTTAAAGTCGAGTGCCACGCGATCCATTTTCATCCATTCAGCGTCAACCAAGAAGGTGGTTTGATAATCCCAATCCAGTTTATCGATCCATTGCAAGTCGTGTTCATTCAAGCGATAAAACGGATCTTCAATCTTTTCGTTGGCCAGCAAGTCGGTATGAACAGAGCCGGGAACAGTTGCAGGTAACCATTCATTTTTACCATGCTCAGAAAACTGCCAACCTTCATTCAATTCAGTAGTTGAATTCATAAGTCCAGTTTCTTTGGGTTGACAAGCCGACAACAGCACGCTTGTCAGGATAAGTGATAAAATAAATTGCCGTTTCATCGGTGGTGTGATCATTTAAATTGTAAACTCAAAATTGAGGATTGGAAACCAAAATAGCAAACAAAAAATCCGAAGGAAAATTGCCTTCGGATTTTAAATTTATTTGTTCGTTCAAACTTTCGGTAAAGCCCACGGACTACGGTAGCTCGGAACCAAGTACTTGTTAGCCTCTTCATCGTCAATGAACAAGCTTTTTTCTGCGTCCCAATACAAACGGCGGCCGGTTTTTAGGGCAATGTTTCCTAAATGAGCGACGCGCGCCGTGTTGGCTGCAATATCAATGCTGCAGTTCAAATCACGGCGACGATTCCGCACGCCATCAAGAAAATCGGCCATGTGCAAATCCAGTCCCTTTCCGGTTCCTTTCTGAAGCTCCACACGTTCCACCAGGTCTTGGTCATTTTTACGTTCCGGAATGACTTCCCAGCCGTCGCGGTCAACGACCAGCGTTCCGTTGTTTCCAACAAAACCAACCCCATGATTCCGTCCAAAATGTCCACCGTCAATGCCGGTTCCATGATCCCAAAGCATGGTAAAACCATCAAATTCGTAGAGCGCCTGCAAACTGTCGGGTGTTTCGGCGGCATCATCCGGGTAGGCGTATTTGCCACCCATGGCCATCACCGATTTGGGCGCTTTGGCCTGCATGCCAAACAAACCATAATCGATAATATGAACGCCCCAGTCGGTCATCAGACCGCCTGCATAGTCCCAAAACCAACGGAAGTTAAAATGAAAACGGTTGGGGTTGAACGGACGTTTAGGTGCCGGCCCCAGCCAAAAATCGTAATCAACACCTTCGGGAGCATCTCCATCCGGTTTTACCGGCACGGGCTCCATCCAACCCTGGTAAGCCCAGGTGCGCACGGTGCGGATCTTGCCTAACTTTCCGGAGGCAACATAGTCAACCGCATCGCGCCAATGCGGATCGCTGCGTTGCCACTGCCCTACCTGAACCACGGTTTTATGCTTGTTGGCAGCCGCCTCCATCAGGTTAATTTCTTCGATGGAATTGCCCAATGGCTTTTCGCAGTAAACATCTTTCCCGGCCTGGCACGCCTCAACAAATTGCAGGCAGTGCCAATGGTCCGGTGTGCCGATGATGACCACATCCACTTCCGGATCTGCAATCAACTGGCGGTAGTCATTGTAAGCTTTTGGTTTTTTGCCCTGTAGCTTCTCAGTATCTGTCACACGGACATCGAGCACCCGCTGATCGACATCGCAAATGGCGGTACACTCGGTATTGGGTTGCCCCAGAAAAGCCCGTAAATCGGCAAAACCCATGCCTTTGGCTCCAATCAATCCGCAGCGAATTACTTTGTCGGGCGAACAGGCACTCATGGCAGCCGGTATGGTGGCGGCCAAACCAACAGCTGCCGTTGCCGCTGTGGTACTCTTAATAAAAGATCTTCTTGTTGTCATCTTATGTTTTAGTTGGTAAAAGCTTATTCTTTTTGCATCGCGTCATCAAAGGCGATATCCGAAGGTGCGAAATCGCTGTAGCGAACAAACTCGCAGGATTCGGCTGCTCCGGCCTCACGGTCCATGCCACTGTCTTCCCATTCCACAGAAAGCGGCCCGTTGTATTTGATTGTATTCAAGGCGCGAATGATGTTCTCAAAATCGATTTTTCCACGGCCAATGCTTCGGAAATCCCAGTAGCGGCGATGGTCTCCAAAAGGTACATGTCCGCCAAACACACCAACCGTGGTAGGAACATCGCTCCAGTGCACATCTTTCATGTGCACATGGAAAATACGGTCGGCAAATTCGTAAATGAAACGCACGTAATCGACATGCTGGTAACCCAAGTGGCTGGGATCATAATTGAAGCCAAAAGCCGGATGGTAGTCCAGGGCTTCCAGGGCACGCCTGGCCGATTCAATATCGAAAGCGATTTCGGTTGGATGCACTTCCAAGGCAAACTTCACACCCATTTTTTGGTATTCGTCCAGAATGGGTTTCCAGCGTTTGGCAAAGTCTTCAAACCCTTTATCGATCATGGTTTGTGGTAGCGGAGGAAACGCGTACAGCAAATGCCAGATTGAACTGCCGGTAAAACCAACCACGGTATCGAGGCCAAGTTGTTTGGCCACTTTTCCGGTTTGAATCATTTCCTGGGCAGCACGCTGGCGAACGCCTTCCGGATCGCCATCACCCCAAACATGAGGTGGTAAAATATTTTTGTGTCGCTCATCAATGTTATCGCAAACACATTGCCCCACCAGATGATTGGAAATGGCAAAGAGCTGCAGGTCATATTTTTTTAGCAATGCTTTTCGTTCGTCGCAATAAGCCTGGTCGGCTTTTTCAACTTCGATATGATCGCCCCAACAGCAGAGCTCCACGCCATCATAACCAAAATCTTTGGCTTTCTGGCACATCGTCTCGATGGGTAAATCGGCCCATTGGCCTGTAAATAGTGTTACTGGTCTGCTCATATTTTAGATATTAGATGATTAGATATTGGATAATTGGGTACTAGATAACTGGATATTGGTTATTAGATAATCAGTCATTGGCCAACGTTAAGTGTCTCAAACCGACAACTGAAAACTGCTAACTGATAACTTAATCAACAAACTTCACCCATTTAACCGAGTCGTTGTAACCGGCCTCAACAACGGTATCAATAAACTGCATGCCGCGGATACCGTCTTCAATGCCCGGAAAGTCGAGCATGGCTTCGGTGGGTTGTTCGCCGTTCATTTTGGCGCGAACCGTCAAAGAAAAGTTTCGGTAAATGTTGGCAAAAGCTTCAAGATATCCCTCGGGATGACCTCCCGGTGTGCGGGTGTTATGCTGAGCGATATCGCCCATTTGGCCGGTTCCAACGCGTACCATTTCCGTAGGACGGTCGTGCCATTTCAGCCAAAGGGTATTGGACTCCATCTGGCTCCATTCCAGGCCGCCTTTTTCGCCATACATGCGTATTTTAAGAGCATTCTCTTCGCCAGCTGCGACCTGCGTGGCCACCAGCACCCCGCGTGCGCCGTTATCAAAGCGCAGAAAGGCTGCTCCGTCATCGTCCAGCAAGCGACCGGGAACAAAAACATTCAGCTCGGCACACAGTTCCGTCACTTTCAGTCCGGAGATATATTCGGCCAAATGATGCGCATGCGTTCCAATGTCGCCCATGCAACCTGCTTTTCCCGAACGTTTGGGATCGGTACGCCAACTGGCTTGCTGGTTGCCGGTGTCTTCCAATTTCGAGGCCAGCCAGCCCTGCGGATACTCCACATAAATGCGCCGGATTTTTCCCAGCTCACCACGGGCCACACGGGCTTTTGCATCCTTCACTGCCGGATAGCCGGAGTAAGTATGGGTTAATGCCAAAGTCAGCCCCGTTTCCTCCAGCTTCTTTTGAAGTTGCAAGGCCTCGTCGAGCGTAAAGGTGATGGGCTTGTCAATGACGACATGAAAGCCACTGTTTAATGCCATCATGGCCGGATCAAAGTGCACAAAGTTGGGCGTAACGATGGTTACGAAGTCCATGCGTTCACCCTCCGGAAGCTGCGCTTCGCTTTCAAACATTTCCTGATAGGTATTGTAAATGCGATTCTCAGGTAAGAAATACGACTGCCCTGATGACAGGGAAACCTCCGGGTTAACACTGAAACAACCACAGACCAATTCGATCTGGTTATCCATCAAGGCGGCAAGGCGGTGAATGGCGCCGATGAAAGCATCTGATCCTCCACCAACCATTCCCATTCGAAGTTTACGATTCATAGTAATTGGGTTATGAGATTTAGTAATTCCCAAATGTATAAAACTTCTGTTGAAGACGGAAAAAACAGACCAGAATAGTATCGGAATAACTACGGAGGAATTAAATGGACATCACCCCATACGAAGGTCGGGGCCCGCAGATAAGATAAAACGGCCGACTCCGAATTTCGTTGGAGGTGATGAATCATGAGCCCGGGTTTTGTGCACACTTGCCTTTTTCACATGCTTGAAACATGGAAAGATAACCGGTAATTTCTGAAAAGGATTTTTGTTTTATTTGAAAGTGGCCAGCTTGCTCAGGTATTTTCCAATAATGTCAAACTCAAGGTTAACCACAGTCCCCACTTCAAAGGTATGAAAGTTGGTTTCCTGGTAGGTAAACGGAATAATGGCCACCTGAAATGAGTTGTCTTTGGAATTGACCACCGTGAGGCTGACTCCGTTGACTGTGACCGACCCTTTTTCCACGGTCATGTAGCCCTGCTGCGCCTTCGCTTTGTCAAATTCGTATTCGAAGGTAAAGTACCAGCTTCCTTCGGCTTCTTCCACCTTGGTACACGTGGCGGTTTGATCTACGTGCCCCTGCACAATGTGACCGTCCAAACGGCCGTTCATCATCATGCTGCGCTCCAGGTTCACTTTCGATCCCACTTCCCAGTAGCCCAGGTTGGTTTTCGACAGGGTTTCCTTGATGGCCGTCACCGTGTAGGTTTTGGCCTGTTTATCAATTTTTACAACCGTCAGGCACACGCCGTTGTGCGACAGGCTTTGATCAATTTTCAACTCATCAACAAACGAACAGGTCAGGGTGAAATGATAATTTTCCTGATCTTTCTCGATGGCTTTCACCACGCCGTATTCTTCAACAATTCCTGAAAACATAGTCTCTCGATTTTTTATGGGGCGAAGTTACCGAATTCGATGGAAATGGAGAAATGGGACATCCAAAAGCAAAAAAATCCAGTTGAAATACTCAGCCGGCAAGTTGAAACACTTAGCCGAGCTGTTGAAATGCTCGCCGGAGCTGTTGAAACACAATTCCGGGCAGTTGAAACACCCAGCGGAGCACTTGAAACGCTCAACCGACAAGTTAAAACACGCTCCCGGGCAGTTCAAACACCCGGCGGAGCCCTTAAAACACTTCATTTTTGTTCCGGAGAGGGTTTCAAGCACTTTTTTTGGTGTTCGGAGCGCTCTTTTGCCCATTTTAACTGCTTTTTCCGGTATCCGGGCAACTTGCTTGGGGGTTTCAAACACTTTTCTAACCATCCTGAAGGTTTCTTCCAGTGCTTTAAGTGCCCAAAAGACTATTTGAAGGACTAATTCCGGTCATCAAAAAAGTTTTCGGGGTGATCCAACCGCTCTTTTGTTACTTTTAGCCCCTGACAGTTGGTGCCAGGGAGGAACACCATCCGTTCAAAAATAATCAGCCTTCTAAGTTGATTTTACAAGATAAGCCGTAAGTTTATAGCCATGTTGTCCATTGAAATTTAAAAGTGGGACCAGTAGGAATGTTGAATGTACTTTTGAAATGAAGGCATTTAGATTAATCTTAACCTTTTACAAATCATTTGCTCTGGCGAGCTATTTGATCACTTTTGCTTGTCTTTTTATCATGCACAGGTACGGAAGCAAAGGGATCTATATTATTCAAATCCTATTCTGGTTTAAAATCTTCACCCTCGCCATGTTGGTGTATTCTACCAATAGCTATAAGAAAAATGAATTTTACTATTACAAAAATCTCGGCTTATCCAAGCTCAAACTTTGGCCTCCGATTTTAGTTTTCGATTTCCTTTTCTTTCTCATTGCATTAATAACCATAGCGTCGAATAATTATGAACCACTCCCTGGAAGTTGATAGCATTATTCTTGAGTTTGGCACAAAAAGAGTGCTCCAGGATATTTATCTGAAAAATGCCACCGGAGAAGTGACGGGTATTCTTGGCCGAAATGGATGTGGAAAAACATGCTTGATGAATATCATCTACGGAGAGCTGAAAATTATTGACAAATCAGTCCGAGTGGATGGAAAGGCTATTTTTGACGGGTACCGAAATCCCGAAATTTTAAAGTATTTACCGCAAGTTCATTTTATCCCTAAAAGCCTAACACTCAAAAGAATTTTTAAAGATTTTAATTTAAGCTTTTCCCGGTTTATTGAGTACTTTCCTGAATTTGAAAAATACCACCATTCAAAGTTGAGAAAGCTCTCAAGTGGCGAAAAAAGGATTGTTGAAATTTATTCAATCGTTGCTTCAAAAACCCGGTTTTGCATGTTAGACGAGCCGTTTTCGCAAGTCATGCCGGTGCACGTTGAGTCAATAAAAAGCATTATTAACAAAGAGAAAGAAAATAAGGGGATAATTATTACCGACCATTTGTACGAACACATAATCGATGTTTGTGACCAGGTTTATGTGATCGTGAACGGCAAAACATATTTAACCCAAGACAAAAGTGATTTGGTAAAACTTGGATATATCAGTAAAACTTAAAAAACGCTTTGTGCATTGATCCAAAAATAATTCTGCAAACGAGATGAACAAGCCAGATGATTATTATTTAAACCAAGAAGAACCGAACAGGAGTTGCCTGCTTGCCTTGCGAGGGATCATACTGAAACAGGACAAGGAAATTATTGAAACTACCAAATGGGGAATGCCCTGCTTTTGTTTCAAAAACAAACCATTCTGTTATTTGTGGACCGACAAAAAGACAGATGAACCTTACATCCTGATGGTGGAAGGCAAACAGCTTGAACACCCCGAATTGGAAGCTGGTGAACGCTCAAAAATGAAGATTTTCAGAGTAAATCCAAACGTGGATTTGCCTTTAGCTATCATCCAGTCTATTTTAAACCAGGGCTTGGACCTGTATCGAAATGGGACAATAAAAACCAACTAAAATTCCCCCGCCTTGAAAGCATAAAAAAAGGCTTATCTTTGTAGCCCTTAATCGAAATCGAATTTCACAGACCATAAAAAATCACGGTTCTATGTCACAATACAAACGTACCTTAATAACCTCTGCCCTGCCTTATGCCAACGGGCCGCTTCACATTGGCCACCTGGCTGGTGTGTATGTTCCGGCTGATATTTACGCCCGTTACCTTCGCCTGAAAAACGAAGATGTGCTGCTCATTGGCGGCTCCGACGAGCATGGCGTGCCCATCACCTTGAAAGCCAAAAACGAAGGCGTTACCCCGCAGGACATTGTGGACAAATACCACGGCATGATCAAGGATTCGTTTGAGCGCTTCGGCATTTCGTTCGACGTGTATTCGCGTACCAGCTCACCCGTGCATCATGAAACAGCATCGGGATTTTTCAAAAAACTGTACGACGATGGCAAGTTTGTGGAACAAACCAGCGAGCAATATTACGACGAAGAAAACAAGCAATTCCTGGCCGACCGCTACATTGTGGGCACCTGCCCGAAATGCAGTTTCGAAAAAGCCTACGGCGACCAGTGCGAAAGCTGTGGAACCTCGCTCAGCCCCACCGAACTGATCAACCCCAAATCGATGATCAGCGGAAACACCCCGGTGCTGAAGGAAACCAAACACTGGTACCTGCCACTCGACCAATACGAGCCCTGGTTGAAAGAATGGATTTTGGAGGGCCACAAGGAGTGGAAACCCAACGTGTACGGACAATGCAAAAGCTGGATTGACAGCGGACTGAACGCCCGTGCCGTTACCCGCGACCTGAACTGGGGCGTGCCAGTTCCGGTTGAAGGAGCGGATGGCAAGGTGTTGTACGTTTGGTTCGACGCGCCCATCGGCTACATTTCGGCAACCAAGGAACTGACACCCGATTGGGAAAAATACTGGAAAGACCCGGAAAGCAAACTGGTGCACTTCATTGGCAAGGACAACATCGTGTTTCACTGCATTATTTTCCCCAGCATGTTGAAAGCCGAAGGCAGCTACGTATTGCCTGAAAATGTGCCGGCCAACGAATTCCTCAACCTCGAGGGCGATAAAATTTCCACCTCGCGCAACTGGGCGGTCTGGCTGCACGAATACCTGGATGAATTTCCGGGCAAGGAAGATGTGCTGAAATATGCGCTAACCGCTAATGCTCCGGAAACGAAGGACAACGATTTTACCTGGAAAGATTTTCAGGCACGCAACAACAACGAACTGGTGGCTGTGCTCGGCAACTTTGTAAACCGCGCCTTGGTGCTCACCCAAAAATATTATGCCGGTGAAGTTCCCGCTTTGGGCGAACTCAATGAGGTCGATCAGGCCACGCTGGCCGAAATCGGCAACCTGAAAGCCCAGGTTGAAAAAAGCCTGGACACCTACCGTTTCCGCGAAGCGCTGAAACTGGCGATGGATTTGGCCCGGCTCGGCAACAAGTACCTGGCCGACGAAGAGCCCTGGAAAAAATTTAAAACAGATCCGGAGCGCGTGAAAACGGTGATGAACATCTGCCTGCAAATTACCGCCAACCTGACCATTATGCTGGAGCCTTTCCTGCCTTTCAGCATGAACAAGCTGCGTGGCTTTATCAATTTTGAAAAACTCGACTGGAGTGAGCTGGGACGCACCGATTTGCTGCCAGCCGGACACCAAACCAACCAGCCGGAGCTGTTGTTTGAAAAGATTGAAGACAGCGTGATTGAAGCACAGGTGCAAAAGTTGTTGGACACCAAAAAAGCCAATGACGCTGCCCAAGCAGTTGCAAAACCCGCCAGGGAAAACTGTACGTTCGACGATTTCATGAAAATGGACATCCGCACCGGCACCATTCTGGAAGCTCAGCTTGTTCCGAAAACCAAAAAACTGTTGCAACTAAAAATTGATACCGGAATCGATAAACGCACCGTGGTTTCGGGCATTGCTGAATATTACAAACCAGAAGACATTATTGGCAAACAGGTTTCCATTTTGGTGAATCTGGAGCCCCGTAAAATTCGTGGTATCGAATCGCAAGGTATGATCCTGATGGCTGAAGATGCCGACGGAACGCTAAAGTTTGTCTCGCCCGAAGGCCAGGTAAAAAACGGCTCAGAGGTACGATAGAACTCTTTTTCGACCGTTATGCTGAACTTGTTTCAGCACCTCCGTCGGATAGCCAACAGTCCTTAATCCGGCCACTGCCGGACAGGGTGACTCTTGACAAGCAAAAGACAGTCGTTGCCAACTCTTGTTGGTGGCGCTTCCGTAAGTTGCCGTACTGTCTTTACAGATCGGCAACTTACTCCATTATATGAAACCGCTTTGGTACGCCAGGGCGGTTTTTTCGTTTCCTATTCATCCGATTAATTTCTAAATTTGTTGAAAATCGTTGGTTATGAATACAATTGAGCTGAAAAATAAAATCGTACAAAAAATAGATTCTTTAAATGACGAAGAATTTGAGAGGGTCTACCAGCAATTACAGGAAATTCTTCAGTCGGCTGCTCCATATCAATTATCAGAAGAAGAAAATGAAGCAATTGATTCAGCTTTGAAAGCAAGCGAGGACGGCGGAACGTATTCTCATGACGATATCCGCAGCGAAGCAAAGAAAAAATACCCAAACTTAAAGTTCAAATGAGAACCGTTCGCTGGAACAAACACGCAAGACTGGACTATTTCAAAAATATCGATTTTTTACTGCAGAACTGGTCTGAAAAAGAAGCTCAGAATTTCATTGATAAAGTTTTCTGAATCGAATTCATTTTGGCAAAAGGCCAGGTCGAATTTCAGAGTACCAATCGGCCGGACATCAGGAGGTGCGTGATCACCGAACAAATTACTTTGTTCTATCGGATCATTGACATGAATCACGTAGAGCTTCTCCGTTTTTGGAATAATTATCAGGATTTGCGAAATAGAAAGAAATAGGCATTACACCCAATATTTTGAAATTGAATCCGCTTTGGTACGCCAGGGCCGTTTTTTTCATTAAAAAAAAGGGCCGCAACTGCGAGCCCTTTTCAAACTAATAAACCAACTAAACCTAAACTAAAACCTATATGCGTATGTAAATTTTGTATTCCCATGGTTGAAGTTCGATGCTCGCCTTCTCTTCCATTCCCAATGTCCCTTCTCCAACTATTTCGTCAAACTCTTCCAGAACATCGAACTTAATATCAGAAACAAGCGGACGGTCGGAAAGGTTCAAAATGATCAAAAGCTTGTTTGCATCTTTTTCTCGCGTAAATGCCAGCACTTGCTCATTATTGCTGGTTTCGAGCAACTTAAAATCACCACCGGCATCCCCATTCCATAAAGCCTGGTTCTCTGTTTTCAGATCAATTAACTGCTTATAAAATGACTGTTTCTCCAGATTCGACCAGTCAATTTCATCTTTCTCGAAAAAGGCCAACTGCTTGTTCAGTCCGGCTTCCTGCCCACTGTAGATGAGCGGAATGCCGGGAACGGTGAAACAGAATACCGCAAAAGCATCCGCCGCGTCCCCCATACGCTGTTCCACCGTTCCGGCCCATGAATTTTCATCGTGGTTGGTGATGAATTGCATCGGAAATGAACCCGGTGCATAGAAATCTTCATCCATTTCATTGAAATAGTTCCGAATGGCCTGTGCTGTTCGATCACCCCGGGCAACATCATTCATCAAGTGGTGCAGTTTCCAGGCGTAGTTCGATTCGAACGCATACTCCAGCAAAGCCGGGTGATCTTCATCTTCGGCCAGCATGTACACCGGCTTGATCGAGTCGAACGAAGCGCGGGCATCTTCCCAGAAATCCTGCGGAACACCCCAGGCAACATCGCAGCGAAAACCATCAATATCGGCCTCTTCGAGCCAAAAGTCCATGGCATCAATCATGGCACGGCGCATGGGCTGCTCGTCAAAGTTCAGGTCAGCAATGTCCGACCAATCAGGATTGGGCGGAATAATCGCGCCTGTCGAATCTTTGGTGTACCATTCCGGGTGGTCGTAAATCCATTGGTGGTCCCAGCCGGTGTGGTTGGCCACCCAATCGATGATGATTTTAAAACCCAGGTCATGCGCCTGGCTGACGAGTTTTTGAAAATCTTCCATGGTGCCAAACTCGGGGTTAATGCCTTTGTAATCCTGAACCGCATAGTACGATCCCAGTCTGCCTTTTCGTTTCTCTTCCGAAATGGGGTGAATGGGCATGATCCACAAAATATCGACCCCAAGATCTTTCAGGCGGGGCAGGTGTTCGGCAAAAGCCTTGAATGTTCCCTCCGGCGTGTATTGTCGGATATTGACTTCGTACAAAACGGCGTCATTCAGCCATTCCGGCTTGTCAACCCGTGCCAAATCTTCCGTTTGGCTGCCCTGATTAGCCGGCTTTTGAGTTGGTTGGCAGGCTATCACAGACAGGAACAGAATAAAAAAGAGTGATTTCAATTGCATTGGTTCATTTATTTAGGTTAAAATATCGAATGTCGAATAAGAAACATAAAATAAGAAATGTCGGACAAAACACATTTTCATATTTCTTATTTCTTGTTCGGTGTTTCTTATTTTTTTCCGCCTCCGTTTCATTTGATTAATCCCACTTTCGTTATTTTAGTTCGATAATCATCGCTGAACGTGCCGGAACCGCAATACTTGACAGGTCTTTTATTTCTTTTGAATGAATAATTTCCGTGCCGCTGACAGACCCTTCCATCACTTCGTGAAAGCGGTTGGTCTTCAGCACTTGCTCTTCTTCATTCTTGTTTAGCACCACCATCACGGTTTCATTCTGATTGTATCGGAAATAAACATACAACCCGTCTTCCGGAACAAAATGCATCAGTTTCCCGGTATGAATCACGTCCTTTTCTTTTCGCCAGTTTTGAATGGTGCGCAGGTAGTCTTGCAGGTCTTTTTGCTCTGCCGAAAGTCCTTCGCCGGTAAAGGCGTTGACCGCATCGCCAGCCCATCCACCCGGAAAATCGCTACGAATAATGCCATGATCGTCCGTTCCCGGATTCGACATCAACACTTCGGTTCCATAAAAAATTTGCGGAATACCGCGGGTGGTGAGAAAAAAAGCAAGCCCAAGTTTCAAGGAACTGATATCTTCTCCAACCTGGGTGTAAAAACGCGACATGTCGTGGTTATCCGGAAAAACAACCAGGTTGCCGGCATCGGGGTACAAAAAATCATTGGAAAGCGCTTCATACAATTCGATCAACCCTTTGTCCCAACTCTCCTCATGATTCATTGCACGGCTGGCGGCATTTTGCACCGGAAAGTCCATCAAACTGGGCAAGCTGCAATGGTAGCCATCGGCGTTTTGCTTGCCTTTTTGCCAATACGAAACAATGGCTGGATTCATGCTCCACTCCTCACCCACAATGTTGAAATTGGGATATTCCTCCAGCACCCGGGCCGTCCAGTCGGCCATCATATGCTTGTCGGGATAGGGCCAGGTATCTTGCCGGATGCCTTCCAAGCCAACGTATTCAATCCACCAAATACTGTTTTGTATGAGGTAAGTGGCCATGAACGGATTTTCCTGGTTCAGGTCGGGCATAGTTGGAACAAACCAACCGTCCACCATTGCTTTCCGGTCGGCTTCCGAAGCATTCGGATCCTGATGAACTGTACGCCGGTGGCTGGTGATTTTGTAATCCGGATAATGATTGATCCAGTCGCTCATTGGCATGTCGTCCATCCACCAGTGTTCTGAACCGCAGTGGTTGAAAATCATGTCCATAATCAGTTTCATATCGCGCTTTTTCAACTCTTCCGACAATTCCTGGTATTCTTCGTTGGAACCGTAACGCGGATCAACTTTGTAGAAATCAGTCGTGGAATAACCATGATAAGAAACCTGTGTCATGTTGTTTTCCAACACAGGGTTGAGCCAAACGGCTGTAAATCCCAGATCATGCAGGTAATCCAGGCTGTTGATAATCCCCCGGATATCACCGCCGTGGCGTCCATCCTTATCCGCCCGGTTTGGCTTTTCTTTCATGCCGGCTAGTTCATCATTATTCGGATCGCCATTTACAAAACGGTCGGGGGTAATCAGGTAAATCACGTCGGAACTGTTAAAGCCCATTCGGGTTTCTGAATTCGCTTTCCGTGCCTTCAATTCGTAGGTATAAGCCTGGCGATCTCTTTTCCCTTGGGTGAAGATCATTTGAAAAGTTCCGGGCTTTGCTTCCTCGGAAATCTCCAGATCAATAAACAGGTAGTTGGGGTTTTCCACCTGGGTGACACCCTCTAAGGTGACACCCGGATACTCCAGATGCACCTGGCTTCCGGCCAGATTTTCGCCGTGTACCATCAGCTGCAGGTTGGGATTTTTCATGCCCACCCACCAAAATTGAGGTTCAACCCGATCAATCGAAACCGCAAACAACTGGGCCGTTAAGGCCACGACGATAAAAAAACCTAAAACAATTCGCTTCATATTTTAACTTCTTTACTCAATACTACTTCTTGATTTTCAACTAACTCATATTCTTTTCCCCAAATCGTTACCGAAACGGAGCCGGGGTTGTGATTGGTAATCTTCAGCTCATCACTCATTTGAATCTCCAAATGCGAGTTCCGGTAGTTGAGCTTAAACGAATACGATTCCCACGATTCCGGAATGAAAGGATCGAGCAGCAATTGCCCGTTTTTGACGCGCATGCCGCCGAATGATTCCACAAAAGCCATCCAGGTTCCGGCCATGCTGGTAATGTGCAGGCCATCTTCGGTGTCGTTGTTGTAATCGTCCAAATCGAGGCGGGCTGTGCGCAGGTACAATTCATAGGCTTTTTCACGACGACCAATGCGGGCCGCCAGAATGCCATGCACACAGGGCGAAAGCGACGACTCATGTACTGTAATCGACTCGTAAAAATCGAAATGCCGGGTCAGCGTTTCCATGTCAAATTCATCCTGAAACCAGTAAAAGCTCTGCAAAGTATCAGCCTGCTTGATGTAGCACGAACGCAGAATCCGGTCCCACGACCAGTTCTGATTGATCGGGCGTTCCTCCTGGTTCATCTGCTGCACAGGGATAATTTCCTTATCCAAAAAACCATCCTGCTGCAAGTAAAGCCCGGATTTTTCATCAAGTGGGAAATACATCTTTTCAATGATTTCGCGCCAGACAGCCGTTTCCTGCAACTCGTTGAACTTCCACTTCTGAATCATTTCCTCAAACAAATAAGGATGGTCGCGCTTGAGGTAATCAATCACTTTCAGGGTATAATTCAGCGTCCACACCGCCATTTTGTTGGTATGGAAGTTATTGTTGACGTTATTTTCATACTCGTTGGGCCCGGTTACGCCAAGCATCACATAGGCCTGTTTGGCTTCGGACCAGTTGACCCGCTGCGCCCAAAACCGGGAAATCCCCAGCAAAACTTCAAAACCGTAAGGCGCCAGGTACTGCCGGTCGCCGGTATAGTTGATGTAATGGGAAATGGCGTAGGCAATGGCGCCATTGCGGTGGATTTCCTCAAAGGTAATCTCCCACTCGTTGTGGCATTCTTCGCCATTGATGGTCACCATTGGGTACAGAGCCGCGCCATGGTTAAAACCCAGTTTTTCAGCATTTTCAATGGCCTTCTGCAAATGTTTATAGCGGTACATCAGCAGGTTTTTGGCCACCTTTTCAGGTGCTGTGCCCAGGAAAAACGGCAAGCAATACGCTTCGGTGTCCCAATAGGTTACCCCGCCATATTTCTCGCCGGTAAAACCTTTCGGGCCGATATTCAGCCGTTCGTCATCGCCCGTGTAGGTTTGCATCAACTGAAAAATATTGAACCGGATGCCTTGTTGCGCCGCAACGTCGCCCTTGATTTCGATATCAGCCGTTTCCCATTTTTGCTCCCACAGCTGGCAGTGCTCGGCAAACAACTGGTCAAAACCCTTTTGCTGTGCCTGCTGTACCGCCTGTTTGCCGTGTGCCAGCATGGCCTCTTTTTTGTAATGAAGCGATGAAGTGATGGACGCGAATTTTTCCACCAACAACTCCTGTCCTTCTTTCAAATCAAGCTCGAAAACAGTGGCCACCTGTTTTTCTTTCGGAAGGATTTCGGGTTTCACAACCAAGGCTTTTCCATTGACCAGCAAACGTGTATGTTGTCCGTTGCAGGCGTAAAAGCCGGTTTTTTTGGTTTTCATGCACAGGAAAACTTCCTGCCCCTGCGCTTCCTTCTCCACCTCATCCCAAAACTTTTCGTCGTAGTTGGAGTCTTCGTTCATCACATCGCCATCAATAAAAGAGGTGATTCTGACCGGTGCCGAAAAATTCAAGCTCCGAAGCCGGTATTGAATGGCGCCCAACTCCTGCTGTTTCATGCTAAGAAAACGTTTGGCGACCACCTCCACCTGCTTTCCCGACGGCAGTGTAGCCACGAACGAGCGGGTAAGCAATGCGGTGCGCATATCCAGTTCCCTGCGGAATTTTTGGATGCTAGCGGTCGCCAAATCGAGTTCTTCTCCTTCAATTTCCAAATGAATTCCAATCCAGTTGGCTGCATTTAAGATCTTGGCAAAGTATTCGGGATAGCCGTTTTTCCACCAGCCCACCCGGGTCTTGTCGGGGTAGTAAACCCCGGCCAGGTAGTTGCCCTGCAAGCTGTCGCCACTGTATTTCTCTTCGAAATTGGCGCGCTGGCCGGTGTGCCCGTTTCCAATGCTGAAAATGCTTTCGGAAATCCGGTTATTGTCAGGATTAAATCCGTCTTCAATAACTTTCCACTCGCTATGTATGATATAATCTTTCACTGCTTAAGATTTTAATTTCAGTTCATTATCATCTTCAAAAAGGTTTATCAAGTTGCTTAGCCTGAAACCTTCAAAGCCCGGAATCACATGATCGGCCTGTGATAAAGTAGCGGGATCGCCGATTCCGATGCAAACCATGCCGGCGTTTTTGGCCGCCTCAACGCCTGCGATGGCATCTTCGAAAACCACGCAATTTTGCGGTTCAACCTGTAAGGCGCTGGCTCCTTTCAAAAAAACCTCCGGATCGGGTTTGGCTTCCGTCACTTCGTTGCCATCGACAATGGCGTCAAACATATCTTCAATCTCCAATTGCTGAAGAATGAGCGGCGCATTTTTGCTGGCCGATCCCAAAGCCACTTTGATTCCGCTTTGCTTAATTTCCTCAATAAATTCCTTGGCTCCCGGAAGCAGTTCATCAGCCTTCATCCGGTAGATCTGATCGAGGTACACCTGGTTCTTTTTGTCTGCAAACCGCAGCTTCTCATCATCCGTCAAGGTCTTTTTTCCCAGATTTAAAATGATTTCCAGCGACTGCATACGGCTAACCCCTTTCAGCAATTCGTTGTTTTCTTCGGAGAACGAAATGCCCAGTTCGTCGGCCAGTTTTTTCCAAGCCAGGAAATGGTATTTTGCCGTATCGACAATCACCCCATCCAAATCAAAAAGACATGCTTTTATTTTCATCTTTATCAATTTGTTGCAGGTTGTTTTTTCAGTTTATCGGGGCTGTCCACATCATCGACAAACATGACGGACACGGCTGCCAGAATCATGGAGCCACCGCCGACCAGCAAAGCCATAATTGCTTCGCCGCCAAACAGGTGCTTCATGAAAAAACCCAGGATGCTGGCCGCCAGAATTTGTGGAATGACGATGAAAAAGTTGAAGATGCCCATGTAGGTGCCCATCTTTTCGGCGGGCAACGAGCCGGTGAGAATGGCGTACGGCATGGACAAAATGCTGGCCCAGGCCAGACCCACGCCCAGCATGGAAAGGATCAGCAAGTTGGGATCGTTAACCACATAGAACGACGCCAGCCCGATTCCTCCCAAAACCAGGGCAATGGCATGTGTCATTTTCCGGCTGGTGTATTTGGCCAGCACCGGCAGCAGGAAAGCCATCAGCGCGGCAAACCCGTTGTACACCCCAAACAAAACGCCCACCCAGTCGGCACCATCGTTGTACAGGGCCGAGGTGGTATCGGATGAGCCATACACATGGCCAGTGACCGCCGCGGTGGTGTAAATCCACATGGCAAACAAGGCGAACCACGAGAAGAACTGCACAATGGCCAGCTGCCCCATGGTTTTGGGCATGTTCAGCATGTCGGTGATAATGCCCACCAGTCCGTTGTCGGTTTTATTGATTTTAGTGAAGTAAGCCGTCAACAGTTGAATCAATCCGAAAACAGCCAAACCTCCGCTTAAAATGTAAAGCTCCTTTTCAAGCTCGAAATAAAAGAAGAGGTAACTCATGGCCAGCCCAGTCACTAGAAAGACAAGGCCATTACGCATGAAAGCGCCCATCAATTCGAAAGGCGATTTCAATTCGATTTTAATGGAAGGGTTGGCCGAAATCTTCTCCTCTTCAAACGACTTCATTTCCTCCGGCGAATACTCTTTGGTTCGGATGACGGTCCACAGCACCGCCAGAAAGAAAACCAGCCCGCCAATGTAAAACGACAGTTTCACCGAAAGCGGAATCAATTGATCGCCAACAGCGATGTTGCTCACCCCAAACCAGTTGGTTAAAGCGTAGGGCAACAGCGAAGCGATTACGGCCCCGGTACCAATAAAGAAACTCTGCATGGCAAAACCCTGGGTTCGCTGTTCGCTGGGTAGCATGTCGCCCACAAATGCCCGGAAAGGCTCCATCGAAATATTGATCGAAGCATCCATGATCCAAAGCGTGCCAACAGCCACCCAAAGCATAGGCGAGTTGGGCATGATAAACAAAGCCAGCGACGCCAGGATGGCGCCAATCAGAAAATAAGGCCGGCGACGTCCCAGCTTTCCCCAGGTTTTGTCGCTGTAGTACCCAATAATCGGTTGAACGATCAGCCCGGTTACCGGGGCAGCCAACCAATACACAGCCAGCCGGTCCACATCGCCGCCCAGGCTTTGAAAAATTCGGGAGACATTGGCATTTTGCAAGGCAAAACCAAACTGGATGCCCAGAAAGCCGAAACTCATATTCCACACTTGCCAAAAACTAAGCACAGGTTTTCGCTTCATAATTGAAAGAATTGGTTCAATAATTTTTTAAAAGTCGATTTGAAAAAAGACAACTGTTCAAGCCAATCTGTCGTCAACAAACAGGCTACTTCATCTTCATTCATCAACATGACTTGCTATCAAAAAGGGGTGAGCCGTTGCCGGTCACCAGTAAGGAAGTAAAAAAAGAATTGGTTATTTTCGGAATAACTGTACAAATATAAACACGGATTTCTGAATTAATCAAGCCCTTCGGCCTGTTTTAGAAGCATAACCGGCAAAAAGGGATACTAAAAATAGATCGATACCCGCATTGCAAACGTTTGCAGCAAACGAGAAAAAAAATTTCAAATTTTTGCTATGATTTTCTAATCACCAGGGCACTTGATCAACCTGTTGGACCAAAACCAGTGGTTTACCTCGAATGGACTCCGTTTAATGAGCATTCCCCTGTCGGATGAATTCCCAACTCCTGCAGATGACAACCAAGCTTCTGCGGATAACAACAAAGCTCTTGCAGATGACAACCAAACTCCTGCAGATGACACCAAAGCTCCTGCGGATGACAACTAAGCTCCTGCGTATGACAACCAAGCTCTTGCAGATGACACCCAAGCTCTTGCGGATGACACCCAAACTCTTGCGGACGACAACCAAGCCTCTGCGGATGACAACCAAGCTCCTGCAAATGCTTCGCAAGCCCCTTCCGTTGGGGAATTGGGATCAGCGGCTAAGAAATTGAAGGCAAACCGGCTTGAGGATGTCCACACTTTCTCCGGTATAGAACAGGATTTCGGCTTCCGGATCGACGCGGAACACGGTGACGTTGTTGCTGTGCTGGCTAGCCACCAAAAGAAAGCTGCCAGTGGGGTTCCAGGTTTTCCAACCAACAGCTGGGTGATTACCACTGCAAGAAGCCAGAAGCGAGCCGCCAGCAGCAAGAAGATGGAGCTATTCATTCCCAGATTAAACCGTCAGGCCAGGCTTGAAGATCCGCGAACAATCAGGTTCGCATTTAACACCCGGCTTTGGGCGGGTTCGTCGCTTGGATGCAACAGCCGGTTCAACAACATTTCGGTGGCCACGGTGCCCATCTCATAACCATGCTGATCGACCGAAGTGAGGTTGGGTTCGGTGATTCCGGAAAAACGTCCGTCGCTAAAGCCAACGACAGCAATGTCTTTCGGAATTTTCATCCCCCTTCGCTGCAGGGTTTGCATGGCACCAATGGCTGTCAGGTCGTTCACCGCAAACAGGCCATCGGGCACACTTTCCATGTCCAGCAAGCGGTTGGTGGCAATAATGGCCTTTTCAAAGCTGTCGGCTTCAATAATCAAGTCAGGATCGACTGGCAAGCCAACTTCCTTCAACGCTTGCAGGTAACCCTCTTTGCGCTCACGGCCAAGCAGGAGGTTTTGAGGTCCGGCAAAATGAGCAATCCGCTTGCGCCCGCCGTCAATCAGGTGTTTGGTGGCATCGTACGCAGCTTTTCTGTCATCAATAATCACGTGGTCGGTTTGAATTTCAGAAATAATGCGGTCGAAAAAAACCATGGGCACACCACGCTCCTGGATGGCATACAAATGATCAAACCGGCTGGTTTCCTTCGATATAGACACCAAAATCCCATCGACCCGGTGCGACAACAAGGCTTTCACATTGGCGACTTCGCGGTCATACTTTTCATTCGACTGGCAAATAATGACGGTAAAGCCAGCATCATAAGCCACGTCTTCAATACCGCTAATGACCGAAGAAAAAAAGTAGTGGACAATCTCCGGAATAATCACCCCAATGGTCTGGCTCCGGCTATGCTTTAAGCTCAGTGCAACAGCGTTCGGCTCGTACTTAAGCTTCTCCGCCAACTCATTTACCGCAAGCTTCGTTGCCTCACTAATGTCGGGATGATTCTTTAAGGCCCGCGATACCGTAGAAGCGGAAACCCCTAAAATTCGGGCGATATCTTTAATTGTAACCTGACTGCTGCTCATAGCTTGATTTGGCTTCTGGTTTATCCGAGCCTAAAATAAGTATTTTATTACTTCTTCTCTCTGCAAAAACTCATGATTAACACATCGGTTTGATATTACCTACCAGTAACAACCTGTTGTAAAACATAACAAGCGCAAACGTCACCGCAAACGTTTGCAGTCGAAAGCCTGCTAAAAAACAAATGCCACGAATGTTAAAAAAATTAACATTGTGCCTCGGAATACAAAAAAGGAGTAAAAAAAGAGTTAATCAAACATTAAAAAACTTTGAAAATTGAATGAAGAACACGCGCTCTAATTGAATTAAAAAAAACTAATTATTAATGATTATGAAGATTATTCGCAAAAACTTAAAAATCTTACTGATGATCCTGGGTTTGATCATTACACAGGTTTCTTTTGCCCAGCAAGTCAGTTTGTCCGGTACGGTTACCGACCAGGAAACAGGCGAAGGGCTACCTGGCGTAACCATTG
>NZ_LGIA01000175.1 GCF_001270965.1 Sunxiuqinia dokdonensis
TTTTCAACATACTTTTCAACAACGTCCCAAGAGCGTGTAGAAAATAGTCCGGCCTGCCCAGCTTCCCCCCTCGTCACCGCTTCGCTAAGACGAGCGGGAGTTGGAGGGGTAATCGTTACCCAGCTGGTGAGACGGGCTGCCCAATTGGCGTGTCGTGCCTTATTCAAGGTCAAGCACTATTTGAATATTTTCTTTTACTAGATCAATTAGCTCATCGGGTAAAACACCCAGCCTTTTCGTCAATCGTTTATTATCAATCGCTCGTATTTGGTCAATCATAACATCACAAGCCTGATGGAGATTAGCTGTGCCTTTTTTAAGATGAACCCTTAAAATTTCTGAATCCTTATTTACGTTCGTTGTAATCGGACAAACAATTGTTGATGGGTGTGGAATCTGGTTGAGTAAGTTTGTTTGAATAACCAAAACTGGTCTTGTTTTACCAGGTTCTGTTCCAATCTGTGGATTTAAATCCGCAAGCCAGATTTCAAATTGTCTAATCAGCATAGTCAGTCTCCTCGAAATCTTTAAGTACAGACATTGAATCCGCTTGAACTAATTCAGATTCCTTTTTAAGTTTTTTCTCAAGAATCTGTTTACGCTGAACTTTATTATAAAACTCAATCGCTTCGTTTATGTATCGGTTGCGTGGTTTCTTAATCCGGGCAAGTATTTTTTCTGTCTCGCCGAAAACGGAATCGTCTATTTTTAAGGATATTGTTTTCATCATGTTTTATTTGGATATCACAAAGGTATATCTTTTTAGTATGTTGTTCAAGTGTCTCTATCCGTGTTTTCGCTAAATATTCAGGCCTGCCCCGATTCAATTGGGGACTACCTGCGCACTCCTTTCCGATAACCATCGGAACAGGCAGTCGCCGCATCGCTAAGATGAGGGGGAGAAAACCATCTGCGTCGAAACTAAAAACTCCATTTCAACCTCCCAAAAAGCAGTTGGCCGATATCGCCAAACTCGGTGCTTTGGTCGCCAAAAAACAGTTGGCCGGTCGCCATCAGCTCCAGGTTGTTTTGCAGGGAGTAAGTTAGCGCCGGGCCAAAGTACCAGGAGCCATCGTTTGGATTGGCGATGCCCGACAGGCTGGCCGAAAACAGCGGCGTGACGGGGTAGGAGATTTGCCCAAACAGCGAATATTGGGCAAAGGAAAGGTATTTGGCCGAGAGCTTGTTGTTGAAAAACGGGTCCATCCCTCCGGCTTTGCCCGTTTTGCCGTGGCTGTTGTACAAAACACCGGAATGGATGTACAAGGAACTGGGCAAAGTATAATCGGCCGAAATGGAAGCTACGGTGGCCGTTTCGGAATTGACCTCATCGTTCTTCGGCATAAAGTGGGTGATTTCGCCCCGGAAGCCAGCACCTTGAATATCGCCGGCCCAGCCTGTACCCACGATGTAATCGGTGCCCACCCAACCGCCGATCAGCTGGATGTCGTAGTTCCACTGCGAAAAGCGGTAAAGGCCCGCCAGCGCCATTTCATCTTCGTTCTTCCCGATTTGGTAAACCAATTCTGCCGACGAGGTCATGCCGGTGTAATATTGAATGCGCAGGGCATCGGTTCCCGGGCGTTCCTCATAGTCGAAATCAAAATAAGAATACGAATTGAAAACGTCGTTCGGATTCCACACCAGGTTCATGCCCCAGTTTACCCGTTGCCGGCCGGCGGTGATCTGCCAGTTGCCCGCAACCCAATCCAGGTAAGCGCGGTCGAACATGGAATGCACAAACCAACCGCTGCCCTCGGCGGGGATGAAGGAAAGATCGAGGTAGCCATTGTCTACGTCAACCACCGACTGATAAGCCGGGTATTCTTTCACCAGGCTGCCAAAAAGCAGGCGGTTGCGCATTTCGGCCACCACAGTGAGTTGGTTGGTGGCATACCATTTAAAATTCAAGCGGTTGTGAATGGTGTTGGTGGTCAGACTATTGCTTTCCAGGCCGGGGATTTGCTGCTTGGGTTGATAATACATCAGCAGCTCTTTCACATAGCCACTCAGGTACACCGTTTGCTGAGCACCAGCCAGCAAGGGAATTAAAAATCCGAGTAGAAAAAACAGTCGCTTCATCAGTTGGACGGGGTAAAGCCGTCGGTAAATTCAATGGTGCAGAAATACTTGTAAGTTGGATGCGTATCGGCAGCGACGCCAATTTCGGTAAAGCTGGCGTCCAGAATATTCTTCCGGTGTCCGCGGTCGACAACCCCATCGTCAATGAGCAGGGAGATAATGGCTAATCTCGGGTTCTCGTAGCCATAAACCAGGTTTTCGGCCAGTTTTGATGTGTAAGCACCAAAGCGCTTCATGCGCACCTGCGGTGTCCAGCCACTTTTGGTCAGGTGGCCCGTGCCGCCATAAATTTTTTGGTCTTTCACCAGCAGCTCTGCAGCTGACGAAAGGCCTCGCACGGGAATGAGCGGAGCAACCGACGGAGCCGATTTCATGTCCCGGATACATTCTTCCAGCGCCGCAATGCCTTCGCGGGTTTTTAGCGGTGCCGATCCGGGCAGGGTGAGCACATCGTCCTTGTAGGCCGAATGCAGCGGTTCGAGGTATTCCGCAGCATAGCGGGATGGGTTGTGCCTGACCTTGTTCAGCTCGAGCACAATTTCTTTTTCGTATTGGTCCAGGTAAACCGCTTTTGCCCCGGTGTTGAGTTCGGCGGGCCAAGTGGTTTCGGATTGGCTGACTGGTTTTTCCGAAGTGAAAAGCAGTCCGGAGAAAATAAGAATAAGGGTCAAAATTGATTGCATGCTATTTATTTTTTTCGATTATCACTAATTATTTTGCCGTCTTCAAGTGTGATCACCCGATGGGCTTTATTGACCACCCGCTGATCGTGCGTGCTAAAGATAAACGTTATTTTTTCTTGCTTATTGAGCTCTTCCATGATATTGAGCAGGTTTTCGGTCGATTTGGAATCCAGGTTGGCGGTGGGTTCATCGGCCAGCACAAATTTAGGTTTTGAAGCCAGCGCCCGGGCTACGGCGACCCGCTGCTGCTGTCCACCCGACAGTTTTGATGGCCGGCTGTCTTCTCGTCCTTTCAGGCCAACCGCTTCGAGCAACTGCATGGTGCGTGCCTCGCGTTCTTTTTTTGGCCTGCCCTGAAGGTGCATCACAAATTCAACATTTTCTTTGGCGGTCAGCACCGGAATCAGGTTGTAGGATTGGAACACAAAGCCAATGTTTTTCATTCGGAAGTCGATTAACTGGGACGATTTTAGCTTCCCCAGGTCCGTATCATCAATCCGGATGTTGCCCGAGGTTGGCTGATCCAGTCCACCAAGCATGTTGAGCAGGGTGGTTTTTCCTGATCCGGACGGGCCGACAATCGCGGTAAATTCACCTTCCTCGATGTTCAGGTCGACGCCATTCACGGCATGAACCTCAACTTCGGAATCGTTGTAAGTTTTGAATAGCTCTTTTATTTCGATGATTGTCATGGCTGTATGGTTATGTGGTTGAATTGTTTGATGGTTGTGTGTTCCCATGGTTAAATGGTTTTATGGTTGAATGGTTATATGGTTTTATTCGGTTCGGATGGCATCAGCTGGATTATATTTTAAAGCTTTTCGAGCAGGGTAAAGTGAGGCGAGAATCCCGGTTAGGATGACGAGTATCACAATGACAACGACCATCTGAACTTCGACGACCGGATAGACGATGGAGGAATACCCAAAATCTTCCAGTCCTTGTGCCCAATTAGACAGGTTGATGCCATTTTGCTGGAGTGCGAGCGATGCGCCCAGTCCCAGCATAATGCCGATTGTTCCACCAGTCAGGGTGAGTAAGATGGTTTCAAACATGAGCATGAGAAACACCCGAAGCTTGCCCATGCCAATGGCCATGAGCATACCAATTTCCTTCACCCGTTCCATCACCACCATGAGCATGGTGTTGACAATGCCAAAACCAAGCGACAGCAAGATGATGATAACGAAAATATAGGTATATAAATTCCCGATCTCGTTGAGGTAGCCCAATTCCGGAGTAAGTTCTTTCCAGTTCAGCACTTCCAGTCCGGAGTGTTGTTCCCGCAAAGCCAGCGTGGTGGAGTTCAGATCGTTTTGGTCGTGTAAATGAATAATAATTTCGTGGGCCACACCTTCCGAAAGCATGCTCAGCCGGGCCAAATCCTGGTATCGGACAAACACGTTGGTCTCTTCATACATGCTGTTGGCCGTATCAAAAATCCCACAAACGCGGAATGCCCCGCCAGTGAGGTGTCCATCGGCATCCTGCAGGGTGATGACCACTTTTGACTTTAATTTGATTTTTAGCTTTTCGGACAGTTTTTTGCCAATGACAATCGGGTTGCGGCTGATACTTTCAAAATAATCACCTTCCGTAACATATTCACTCAGGCTGGTAACCTGCTTTTCCTTCTCAGGAATGATGCCCATGATTTTCACACCGGTTCCGGTTTCGGCCGAGGCAACCATGGATTGAATGGTTATTCGCGGGCTCACGCCATTGATGGTGGGGTTTTCGCTGAGCTGTTCGGCCAGGTCAAAACCCTTGGGAATGATTTGTCTGATGTCGTAGTTTTTGCGGTATTCCGGATTGTGTATCTGGATATGAGAGGTTTCGGTTTCAATTCCGGCTTCGAGGCGTTGGTTCATCCAGCCTTTCATAAAGGTAGCGCTAAATACACCGGCAAACATGCCAATGGTAATGGCTGTGATGATAATGCCCGATCGGAGGGGATTTCGCCAAATATTTCGCCATGCAACTGAAGGAATCATATCGTTTGAGTTAAGCGTGTAGTGCATTAATTAACTTCATCCGGTTGGCCGAGAAAATAGGGTAGAGGGCAATAACCAGCGTAATGAGGAACACCGTGAGTGCCTGGTGCCAAAACACCGATGGCTCCGTTGAAAAGAACATGTAAGGTTCAAAGCCATAATCTTCCATCACCAATGCGGCCTGACCAGTGAGTGGAATGGGGTTTTGAGCCTGGAAGCTGAGTAGCGGAATGCTGATTAGCAAGCCCGATAGCGCGCCAATCATTCCAATAAAAAGGGTTTCGTAAAAGAGAATCGTAGCCAGCTTGTATCGCTGCATGCCAATGGCGATCATCACGCCAAATTCACGCCTTCGCTCGGCAATCATCATCATGATGGTTCCTAAAATGCCAAAGCCAATTACAATGTACAGGACCGCTTTCATGATGATTCCGCCTGCCCGGTCGCTTTCAATTTGTTGTACCATTTCGGGCGACATTTCCTGCCAGCTCATGATCGAATAGGGGGAATTCAGCGTCTCGCGCAGTTTGCGTAAGCTTTTTTCCAATTCGTTGTTATCTTTTATATTGACAACCAGTGAGGTCAGCCGGTTGTTGGCCGAGAAGAATTCCTGGCAATTTTTCAGTTCCATATATACAATCATTTTGTTCAGCTCGGGCGATGCATGTTTGATGATACCGCGAACGGGATATTTCCCGGCTGCACTTATGCCATGGTAGCCTTGGCTGATCATGACCAGTGTGTCGTTGATTCCGAGCCGGAGATAATCGGCCAGGCCCTCGCCAATCAATAGGCCTTGGTCGTTATCGCTGAGGTAGCTTCCCTGGCGCACATTGTTTTTTAGGCTGGTGAGCCGGTTTTCCGGCTCCGGAACCGTGCCGACAACCATTACTCCTTTTGTTAATTCTTCGGATGAAGCCAGGGCAAAGGACTCGAGCCGGGGAATGACAAAATCGACTTCTTCGTTTGCCAGAATCAACTGGTTCAGATCCTGTGACTCTTCAAAGGTGTCGTTGATGCTTTTGCTTTCCCAGTAATTTTCGTGGTGAACTTGCATCGCCCCCGAGTAGTATTTCACCACCATGTCCACCATTTTTTCATACGAGCCTTCCTGCATCGAAGTCATGTACGCCGAAAGTAGTACGCCAAAAAAGATGGAAGCCACGGTAATCAGTGTTCGCCGCTTGTTCCGCCAAAGATTCCGCCAGGCTATTTTAAGATTTGTACGCATAGGTTATGGATTGATGGATTTGATCCTGGATATTTGATTCCGGATACTGGATAGGACGAAAATTCAAGCATCCAGTGTCCAGATTCAAGTATCGTAACTATTTCACCCTTTTCATATTTTGTATCGAAAAAAACGATTCTTCCAACGGGACTTCGAAATCCATCTTGTCAAAGGTCATGATGGTTTTGTGCCCTTCTTTTTCTGCCGGAATCATTTCCATACGTGTGGGAATCACCCGATCGTCCATTTGTTTGATATCGGTCAAAATCTCCGTATTCACCAGGAAATCATCTTCATCGTAAAATTCGGCTTTCAGCCACAGCAGCTCGTCTTTGCTGATCCACATAAAAATCTTTCCCCAAACCACAGCGGCTTCTTCGTTCGGAACCAGTTCAATTTTGTAGCAATCGTATCCTTCCAGCTTTTCCTCACCAAGCAGCCGATGTTCGTAGTCTTTCACCAGCGACGATTCCTGCACCAGGTCGTCGTTGGTAAAGTCCGAGCCCATCCACGACTGCATCATCATCGATGGCGGGATCTTGATCATCCGGTTGATGCTCGGTACCCAGTTCCACATTTCGTTTCTGCGCTTCAAAAAAACCTGTCCTTTCTCTTTGGCGGGCGCGGTGATCAGAATCAGCGAATATTCGGTTCCGAGGGTCCAGTTTTTCATGGAAATGGTGCGTTCCCATGATGGGCGTTGAATGGTCATGGTAAACTCACCAATACTGGAACTGCCACGGAACTTTTCATCGGCCCGGCGCACCAGGTCTTTGATATCGACGGTTTGCGCGGGAAGTGCTCCGGCAACAAAAAGAAAGAGTATCACAAATAGGTGGGTTTTCATGATGTTGTAGTTTTTATTCGTGTTTACTGATCAGTTTAAAACAGGCTTCAATGGTATCTTTCTCCAGATTTTCAATCGGGAAAAAATCAGGAGCTGTGAGTAGGATTAAGTTTGCTCCCTTGAGCAAACTCGAGATGGCGAATAAGTCTTTATCGGGCGAAACACTGCCTTGCGAAGCAATAAAGCCGCGGATCATTCTCATGACGTCCTTGCCCTTGTCTTCATATTTGGCAGTGTAAGTTTCCAAAATGTGCGGTTGTAAAACCAAAGCCGAGTAGAGTTTCCAAAATGCTTTGTTTTTCAGGGTTGAATGAATGCTGGTCTTGATAAACCGAATAAATTCCTTTTCGCTCATGAGACCGTCCTTATTCATGTCCATGTCTGCATAAATGTTGCTGAACGCCCAATCAAAAATATTTTCGAGAATGTCGTCTTTGCTTTCAAAGTAGTTATAAATCAGTCCTTTTGATATTCTTGCTTTTTTCGAAATCTGGCTAATGGAGGTGGCATGAAAGCCATGCTCGGCAAACAGCTCAAGGGCTGTCTGCCGAATGTGTGCTTTCTTCTGCTGTCTGATTTGTTCCAGTTGTTCCGTGCTTCGAGGCATGACTTATTTTATTTATGACTGAACGTTCGGTCAAAGTTAAAATGAATTTTAGTTTTTGAAACAACTTGATTGTTAAGTGAATGTTAAGAATGACCGATTGGTCAGTTTTCGAATCTCTTCCCGTTAGTAATATACCAACTGGATAACTGCAAGATTCCCCAATGTCATCAAGAAGTCATTCGATTGTCATTAGGTGGTCATTAATTGATTGACACAACCAATGACTATAAAAACCAGGAATGACAATCATTGACAGCTGCTACAGATAAATAGGCACGTAAGCGGATCAACAAGAAAGAAAGAAATATTTTCGCGCGGAAAAATCAAAATGGAAAGTGTGCAATCGAATTCACATTTTCACTATTTCAATTATCTTTACAGGAACTACGAAAAAAATTAACTAAACGCAATAAGATGAACGATACCCGAAGAACTTTTATCAAACAATCAGCAGTTGTTACTGCCGGAATCGCTGCACTCCCAACCATTATGAATGCGGGCTGTGCCTCGCCCAACGAGAAGATTACCGTCGCCCTGATTGGCTGTCGTGGCATGGGATTTAATAACCTGCAATCATTTCTGAAAAACAAGGAAGTGGAATGTGTGGCGCTGTGCGATGTGGACCAGCGTGTGCTCGATAAACGGGCTGAAGATGTTGAAAAACTGACCGGTACGCGTCCGATTTTATATAAGGATTTCCGACAGGTGATTGACAACAAGGATATTGATGCCGTGATTGTGGGCACGCCGGATCATTGGCACTGTTTGCCCATGGTTTATGCTTCGGAAGTGGGTAAGCATGTGTATGTTGAAAAACCAATTGGAACGACCATTGAAGAATGCAATGTGATGGTGGCCGCTCAAAAACGCTACGGAAACGTGGTGCAGGTTGGACAGTGGCAACGCAGCCACTCGCACTGGAACGATGCCGTTAACTATTTGCATGAAGGCAACATTGGCCGGATTCGTTCCGTTCGTTCGTGGTCAAATGTGGGCTGGAAATCATCCATTCCGGTTGTTCCCGACAGTGAGGCGCCCGAAGGCGTGGATTATGACATGTGGTTGGGGCCAGCTCCCAAACGGCCATTTAACAAGAACCGTTTTCATGCTTCGTTTCGCTGGTACTGGGATTATGCCGGCGGTGTTATGACTGATTGGGGTGTCCATCTGTTGGACTTTGCCTTGTTCGGAATGAACCAGTACGTGCCCAAATCCATTATGGCGGTTGGTGGCAAATACGCGTTTCCAGAGGATGCCATGCAAACGCCCGACACGATGACGACTGTTTATGATTTTGGTGACTTTGGCTTGGTGTGGGATCATACCATTGGCGCTTATGGGGCCAATTATGGCGGGCGCGGACATGGTGTGGCCTTTGTTGGCGAGTACGGAACCTTGGTGGTTGACCGCAGTGGCTGGGAGGTGATCCCGGAGACCAAAAGCACCGGCAAGAAAGATGGCTATGAAGGTGTTGGCTTACAGTCGGCACAAGGTGACGGGCTGGATTTACATGTGAAAAACTTTTTGGATTGCATTCGTACGGGGAATAAACCCAATTGCGATATTGAAATTGGTGCACACATTGCGCGTTTTGCACATCTCGGAAATATCTCTTACCGGTTGGGCCGAAAAGTAAACTGGAACCCGGACAAGCAGGAGTTTGAAAACGATGATGAAGCCAACCAACTGGTCAAGGCAAATTATCGTTCGCCATGGACTTTGCCTAAGGTTTAGAATTTTCAATCCAAAAAAAGGCCAGCTTCATATTGCAGAAGCTGGCCTTTTTTTGATGTCTGTTTTAAGCGTTAGAATGCCGAAATGAATCCAAAATTCAGTTTGCTGATGGTATGGTTCGAATCCGTAAAGTCCAGCGTATATTCTGCGGCCAATCGGATATTGGTCCGCAGCATGTAGCCCGCATGAATGGTCGCTGACTGGTAGTTGGCCAATTCAAAGTCCGATTCCACCCAATTGTATAAGGCCAAAAAGTACCAATCGCTTTGTTCTCCTTTGGGGCTGAAAATGAGTTCGGCCATAGCCGCATCGGTTTTCACATCTTCCATCAGCGTGGTGCTGGTCATGTTCGGATAAACCTGCGAATCTTTGCGGTGAAGATATTGCGCATTGAGCTGCCATTTATCCGACGGCGCAAAGCTGAGGTCGGGCCCCCCGATGAAAACTTTATTGGTCATGTCATCCGCAATATTGTGTATAAGGTTTTCCTTCCCGGTATAGCCAAAAGCGCCAAGCCGGAAAGTTTCTCCTAAATCTTGCGAAACCCGCCCTAGGAGATTCTTGTACTTGTCATCGTCAAATACCCGCTGTGAGGCTTCACCAATTCCGTTTCCATTTATTACTTCGACCCATTAGTGTCTCGTTTAAATATTAAATCGTTCTTTGACAAAATTGGTAATCAATCGTTTGTAGTATTTTTTGTTGCGTGACGATTTGAATTGTTTCTTTTGGTTCCAAAAAAATGAGAAATGAACCAAGGGAAATATGTATTCGCACAAATCACCGAATTTCTGCCTCGCAGGGTCTTTGACCGTCTTGTGGTTAAGTACAGTGGCAACAAGCACGTCCGCACTTTTACATGTTGGAACCAGATGCTCTGTATGGTATTCGGACAACTTAGCAATCGCGACAGTCTTCGGGATTTAATTGTTGCCATTGATGCGCACCGGAACAAGTCATATCATTTGGGACTCGGCTCCAGCGTGAAACTGGCGACTCTTGCAAGGGCAAACATCAACAGGAATTGCAAAATCTACGAAGAATTTGCCTGCCACCTGATAGACCATGCCCGCAGGGTTTGTGCCAATGACGATTTTGAAGTAAAAGTCGATGGCAATATTTATGCTTTCGACTCCACAACAATCGACCTTAGCCTGAGTGTTTTCTGGTGGGCTGAGTTTCGCAAAAAGAAAGGTGGCGTAAAAATGCATACCCTATACGATGTCAAGACCCAGATTCCGAGCTTTGTTCACATTACCACCGCATCAGTCAACGATGTAAATGCCATGGACAATACCCCATATGAGAAAGGCAGTTACTACATCTTTGACCGAGGCTACAATGATTTTGAGCGGCTTTACAGGATTCAAAAACTTGAAGCATGGTTTGTTGTACGGGCCAAAGACAACCTCAAGTTCAAGAGGATGTACTCTACCCAAGTTGACAAATCGACTGGGATAAGATGTGATCAAACCGGTGTTTTTTTGCACGCAAAATCTCACAATCGTTATCCACAGAAACTTCGTCGGGTCAAGTATTACGACTGTGAAACAGATGTTGAATTTGTTTTCCTGACAAACAACTTCGAACTCTCAGCCCGGGAAATCGCCATTCTTTATAAGAATCGCTGGCAAGTAGAATTGTTTTTTAAGTGGATCAAACAGCATCTTAAAGTGAAAAGCTTTTGGGGCCATACCCTTAATGCTGTAAAAACACAACTCTATTGTGCAATTACCACATATTGTTTGGTGGCCATTATAAGCAAAGAACTGAAAATAGACCGTTCAACCTACGAAATTCTACAAATTTTAGGAATCTCGCTACTGGACAAAACTCCTATCAAAGAGTTACTTACAAACAATGAATACAAAAATGTCAAAGAACTAAATTATAAACAATTGTCACTCAGTCTCTTTTAACGAGACAGTAGTGACTTCGACCGCAAAACTGGTTCCCGAGGGTAGTCCGTAAGTCAACAAAACACCTTTGTCGTATTTCAGGTCGATACGGGACGTTCCAATTTGCGAGGTGTACAGCATGTAATCTTCGAGCGATAGTCGCAATTCGCGCTTAAACAGCGGGTCGGAAACCTGAAATTGTCCGAGGTAAATGTCAAAGTCCACACCAAACAAGTCATTGTACATCAAAAAGGCATCTTCCACGCCGGCTACTTCACCTCGTTCACTAAAATAAAAGTAGAAGTAGTACGAAAGCCTGTCCGACAGTTCGCCGCCTGAAAGTAGCTTCATCAGGTAGGGCGACGCAAAATCAGTTTTTTCATTACCATCGAGGTTGTAACTGACAAATCCTTCAAGCCGGACGGCGATGGGCAGTTCACGAAGCAAGGACAACTTTGGATCGCCGGTTTGGGCATAGTACCGAGGCGATTTTTCATCGGCCAGGCGAAAGCCATTTCCGGCAAATTCATCGCCGTAGGGCTTAAGCATTGGTGCCGACGGCGCGTGGCAGGTGGTACAACTCAACTGATACTTTCGGGCGAAGGCAGGAATCGCCTGGCTTTGTTCTGCCAGAAAAAGCATGCCGCTCAGCAAGACCAAAATGGGGATCAATTTTCGTGTCATGGTTTTGTGTTTTTATGGATAGACTGTGATTTCGGTTGAATGACTGTTCACCTCCAGGGCGGCATATTCTTCGGCCGGAACGTCGAGGTATTCGGCAACAGGCTTCACCAGCAAGCGGTAATAGAGCGATGCGGTCACCGTAACTTTCCCCGGCGTAATCTCATAGGGCAAGGTAAACGTGAAGGTTTCCGTCTTCGTTTCGCGTGGCCCAATGCGGTAGTCAACACCCAGCGATGCCGTGTTCCATTGCATAATGGTCATACGTCCCTGCGGATCGAAATAGGGCATGCGGAAAATCCGGTCGCCGATTGGCACATCTTCTCTTCTCACGCCCTCAAAATTTTCAATGCCCAGCGGGACGCCCATGTCCTGATAAGCCATGGCGTCGCTGGCGATGGTGTATTCCTCGCCTTCAAAACCTTTTTTGTCAACCGGCAAATGAAAGGTGTTGCCGGCTTCATCTTTGGCTTCAACATGCAGCCAAACAATGCGGTCTTCGACTGAGCCTGTTGGAAATTTATGGCCGGTTTTCTGGTTGAACAAGGTGGTTGTGAAAACTACCACTTCGCCGGGAACCGTCTCCCGAATGTCGGGTTGAATACGCAGTTCAATGGTTCCGCGCACCTTTCCCGGATCATGCGCACCATTGAACAGGTGGGTGCGGGTATCCGGATAAGTTGTTCCCATCTTGGCCGTCTTCATTTCCGTGTCGGGCATGTGGCATTCCTGGCAGGTAACATGATCGGCGGCATAGGGTCCTTCTTCCCACTCCAGTTGGGTTGATTTGACCCAAATGCCAAACGAATTTTTCTCGTTGTGACAAGTTCCGCAAATCCGGGTGTCGCTGAACAGGTCGATGGGGACAATCTGGTGGTCGGGCGATTCAATATCGCCTTTTCGTGAGCTGTATTTGGTGGTGCCGGTTTCAAGAATGAAATTGTGGTTGTAAGCCGTGTCCCCGTCAATGCCTTGAATCAGGTGACAAACTTCGCACGAAACGGACTCGTTGGCCCGTGAACCTTCGCCGGGACGTGGCGGTGGCATATCGCCGGTTAGAAAGGCCATTGGGGTGTGGCAGCCGTTACAGCCTTCGTGCATGCCTTCCATGGCGGGGTCTGCTTTGGAATGCGCAACGGCCAGCTTGAAATACTCAATCTCATCCCAATGGTGGGTGTAGGCTTCTGACATCATGGCCTGGCTCCATTGCTGATAAAACTGGTCGTGGCAGGAGCCACAATACTCAGGCGTTTTGAAATCGCTGTAGTCGAGAGGCCCGGAATTGCTGCCTGTGTGGGGCGTTGGTTTTTTTAGGTTGAAGCCCAGTAGAAAGAACAGGATGATGATACCAAAAGGAAGAAGCTTTAGTTGCATTTTCATGGTATTTGGTTTTTTTGTGAATATTGACAGGTTAGTGAAAGCTGTTCCGACTCTTTTTCAGGAACATAATACACCGCACGTATAAAATTAGCGAATCGTGCAAGGCGAATCAAGGACATACAGTGTCTGACTGCCTGGAAAACAGACAGTCAATAATTTGACTCAGACTTAGTTGATTGATTGTCAACAGGAACGGTGGCGCGACAGCCTTGCCGACGCGAACCAATTTATATTCGATCTAAATAGATCAAAAGTTTGAATGGGATGAGTCGGTGACTTGAATTTTTTCGGCTACTTTTTCCATCAGCCATTTGGGCGTAGAAGTGGCGCCGCAAATACCGGCCGATTCTTTCCCTTCGAACCATTCCGGGTTCAGCTCTTCGGGTGAAGAAATAAAGTAGCTATTGGGGTTTTCCTTTTTGCAAACGTCGAACAGGAATTTCGCATTGGAACTTTTCTTTCCGCCAACAAAAATCAGGATGTCATGTTGTGTGGCAAATTCTCTCATTCGGGGAACCCGATTGGCCACTTGCCGGCAAATCGTATCTTTTACCACCAGCTTTTCGGTCGATTTTTGCCCGATCTTTCCGGCTAAATCATGAAACTGATCCAATGATTTGGTGGTTTGCGAAAACAGGTAAGCGGGTTTGTTTGGATTGACTTTCTGCAAGTCATCTTCATCTTCAACAATGATGGACTGGTTGTTGGTTTGCCCGTTCAAACCTGTCACTTCAGCGTGGCCTTTCTTTCCGAAAATAATGATTTGCCCGTCTTTTTGCTCCATTTCCTTGAACGCTTTTTTTACCCGCTGCTGTAGTTTGAGTACCACCGGGCAGGTGGCATCAACCAGCTCAATGTTGTTGGCTTTGGCGTATTCGTAGGTTTCCGGAGGTTCGCCATGCGCCCGTAGCAACACCTGACAATTTTTCAAGGTGAAGAAAGTTTCGCGGTCAATGGTAATCAGGCCAATGGCTTCCAGGCGCTTGACCTCCATGCCATTGTGCACAATGTCGCCCAGGCAGTAGAGCTTTCCTCCCTTGTCGAGCGTTTCTTCCGCTTTTGTGATGGCATTCACCACCCCAAAACAAAAACCTGATTTATGATCGATCTCTACTTTCACAGTTTATTTAAGTTCCAAGTTCCAAGTTCCAAGTTTCGAGTTTTGAGTTTCGTGTTTTTTGAATCGCTTGGTTTAAAACATTCGATTCACCCGAAATCTGCTTGCCCAGTAGCAAATATGTAATCGCCAATTACTAATCCCCAATAACCAATAACTAATCCCCAACTTCCATTCGCTCTTTCGCCTTCGTCAGTGCCCATTCCAGCTGTTCTTCACGGTTCAGGTAGCTGTTGTCCAGGATCAAGGCGTCATCGGCTTGTTTTAATGGGCTTTCTTTTCGGCCCGAATCAATGCGGTCGCGGTCTTCCACGTTTTTCAGAATATCCTCGAAGCTCATGGTTTGCCCTTTCGCTTTTAGCTCGTCGTAACGCCGTTGGGCACGCACTTCGGGGCTGGCAGTCATAAATATTTTCAGTTCGGCGTCAGGAAAAACTACCGTGCCAATGTCACGGCCATCCATCACAATGCCTTTGTTTTTACCCATCGCCTGCTGTTGTTGCACCATGGCTTCGCGCACTTCGCGAATGGTTGCTACCGGGCTCACATGGCTGGCAACAGGCAGCTGCCTGATTTCCTCTTCTACATTTGCGCCATTCAGAAAGGTTTCATTTTCGCCCGTCGTTTCATTTAACCTGAATTCAATGGTGATCTCGTCCAGACGAGCGATGAGTGCTTGTTCATTCACCTTCCCGTTTCCGGCTAGCTGATGACGCAAGGCAAAAAGCGTGACGGCCCGGTACATGGCACCGCTATCGAGGTAAATGTAGCCGAGCTGCTTGGCTAACTGTTTGGCAACCGTGCTTTTTCCGCAGGATGAGTGGCCGTCAATGGCAATGACAATCTTTTTGTTGTCCGTTGGTTGATTCATGAGCGCAAAGATATTGTTTTTCGACAGAACAGCAGATTTTTGGGTCTTATTTGTCAGGTCCGGTTGATTGGGAGAATGACACTTTCCATGGATATATGCGTATACCTGTTGTCACTCAAAAAAAATCACAATGAATAAACGATCATCGCTTTTTCTTTTGCTGGTTTTGCTTGTTTTGTCTTTGTCAACGCTTGCTCAGGATTCGAAAGAGCATGTTTTCTATCAGGTGGAAACCACCGACGGTAGCGTTTTTAAGGGGCGTTTGGTGTACGAAGATGAGACGAGTTTGAAGCTGGAATCTGAAACGCTGGGGGAGATTACGATCCCGCGGGTAAATGTCGTCCGGATTAAGACGCTGGGGAGCTATAAGAAAGTGGGGACAGCGTATTGGGCCGAGTACCCGCAGGATACGCGGTATTTTTGGGCTCCTACCGGCTATGGACTGCGAAAAGCTGAAGGCTACTATCAAAATGTTTGGATTTACTTTAACCAGATTGTTTATGGTGTCAGCGATCATTTTTCAATTGGATTGGGAACAATTCCCCTGGTTTTGTTCTTTGGAGAGTCGACACCGGTTTGGATTACGCCAAAAGTTTCGTTTGAGTTAGAAGAAGATAAAGTAAGCTTGGGATTTGGCGGTTTGTTTGGCGCTGTGTTGGGTGAAGATATTGGCTTCGGGATTCTTTACGGGGTGACGACTTTTGGCTCACGACAAAAAAACATCAGTTTTGGAATGGGTTGGGGATATGCTGACGAGGATTTTGCTTCATCCCCGGTGTTTAACGTGAGTGCGCTATATCGGCTTGGCCCGAAGGGATATCTACTATCCGAGAACTATTACTTTCCGGGGGACAGTGCTTTTGGCTTGCTCTCGTTGGGCGGGCGTAGCCTGTTGGGAAAAGTAGGGCTGGATTACGGCGGCGTCATTCCTCTTGGAGAAGATACAGGCGTGAATATCATTCCCTGGCTGGGAGTGACCGTTCCGTTTTAATGAAAACTTTCGTTTAAGTTGATGGCTACTGAAATGTGGTTGCTGCTTGCGGCCAGATGATAGCGGGCCGATCCGTAGTTGAAATGAAAACGGTTGACTTTGAATCCAAAACCCCACGAAAAGCCAACGGTTGAGGCTTTGTCGTCAAACAGGAGTTCTTGCCGGCGCTGGTAGTTGTAGCCAGCCCGAATGGACAGATTTTCTGACGGAAGCAGCTCCACGCCCAGCAACAGGTGACGCATAAACATTTTTCCAAACCCGTCTTCCTCAATCCTCGTTTCAAATCCCGAACTCACTTCCTCCGGCTGGGACAGTTTCCATTTTTGCAGGTGTTGCAGGGTGGCCGACAAGCGGAGTGGAGCATGCTCCAGCCGCTTCGAAAAACCCAGTTGAATGTCAAACGGAATAGACTCCCGTTCGGCGCCGTCATAATAAGTGGTGATTTGGGTGCCCATGTTTTTGAAAACCAAAGCCAGGTTGGTTAGCTGATCCAGGCTGGCGTAGCTCACTCCGGCATCCAAGGCAATTCCCAAAGATTGATAAGCTTCAAAAGAAGATAAAATGGGCTTCAAGGTAGCTCCCACGCGAAATCGGTTCACTTTTTTCGACCACAGGATATTCAGTGCGTATTCGGCGGCTTTGAAAGTCCCGCCTCGTTCGCCAAACTCATCGGCATAAATAAATTTGCCATAATTGATGTAGTGCATGCCCAATGCAAAAACGCCCAAATCGCCGTAATCTTGGGCGTACGAAGCATAGCCAAACTGAATATCATCGAAATAATTGACGTAGTTGACCAGCAGCTTGTTGTCCATGCTGGCATGCAGCAGCGCCGGGTTGTTATAGGCCACATTCAAATCGGCGGAGTCGTTAATGGCCACCTGGTTGCCTCCCAGCGCAGCCATGCGGGCCGAGTTGGGCAGGTTCAGAAATTCGTAGGTGGATTCACCTCCAATCTGGGCGCTAAGCCTGACTGTTGCGAAAAGGAATGCAATTAACAGGAGTTGTTTGGTTATCATCAGCCGATACCGGTTTGTTCATCAAACACCAAAGATATTTTTTTATTTTGATCAAGAGATGAATTTAGTGGATTTTCAAAGTTTTCTGTTTTGATCCTGATCGAGCAGCTACCAATCTCTTTTGGTGAGTTCGTCGGTGATGGCGTAAACCACGGGGCAAACTTCACAGTTTTTGTGCGTCAACTTCAATATTTGGTAAAAGCGTTTGCGGTCGGTGTGCGGGTATTCGCGGCAGGCACGCGGACGGTTTTCGTACACACAGCAGTAGTTGTCGCCCATAAGGAATGGGCAGGGTGTTTGCTGAAAAACGTAATCCTGGTCTTCATCCACATACAGGTATTGATTGATAAAATCGACCGTCTTCATTTTCTGGCTTTTGGCCAATCGCTCCGCATCTTTGTCGGTGACAATCGGGCTGATGCCGGAGCAGCAATTGGCACAGTCCAGGCAGTCAAACTGGTCGAAAGCTTCGTCGTGCAAAGCGTGAACAATGGCGTCGAGATTTTTCGGCTTTTTCTTTTTCAGTTTCTGAAACAAGACCGAAAACTCCTGCCGACGGTTGGCCGTCATTTGCCTGAGTTCGTCAGGTTTGTAGTACCGGATAGCTTCCATCTTTACGTTTTCTGCGTTTCAACTGGGCCAGGAACAGGCCGGCAATGACCACGGCAATTCCAGCCATTTTCTGGAGCGTAATTTCGTCACCCAAAATAAAAAAGGAGAAAAAGGCGACAAACACCGGAATCAGGTTGATGAACATGTTTGATTTGTTGATGCCGATGTGGCGGATGCTGTAGGTGAAAAAGATGAATCCGAGGATGGAGGCAAAGACTGCCAGCTTGACGATGGCCGCAAAAGCGGTGGGCGAAAAGGGTGTGGCCAAAGTGCCTTTGGCTTCGAACATCGCCCAAAAAGGCAAAAACATGAAGGCGCCAATCAGGTTTTGGTAGCTGATGATGGTGTATCCATTGTAAGTCGCCACCATTTTTTTCAGAATAACCGCATAGCCGATGGTTGACAATACCGCAATAAATTCAAGCCCAATACCCAGCGGCGATGCTGAAAGTCCGGTTGACAGGTCGAACACCACCAGGCTTACCCCGGCAAATGAAATGACCAGCCCGGCCAGGTTCGCACCACTGAGTTTTTCCTTGAAAAAATACCAGGCCGCAAATGGCGTGAACAGGGGAATGGTAGCGACAATAACCGCCGCAACGGTTGACGAAACGTACTTCAAACCAAAACTTTCGCCCATAAAATAGAGGAATGGCTCGAAAAACGACAACAACACCATCCAGCCCAAATCACTTTTTTTTACCTTCTGCAATTTCCCAATGGCTTTGGCAACGGCAAACATAATAGCCGCAGCCAAAGTTAGCCGGATAAGCACAACGGTCATGGGTTCGTAAGCCTCGTAAGCTACTTTGAACCATACGAACGAAAAGCTCCAAAAAAACATGGAGAGCAGCGCCGCCCCATAATATTGCACCCTTTTATTTTTCATGAAATCCCCGATAATTGAGCGGCAAAAATAGGGATTAGTTTGCGATTCTGAAATAGTTTTTAGCGGGGTGCCAGCCTTCGGTTTGTCAGCACTGAAATCAGCATGAAAACAACCAGCGAGCTGGAAATTCCAAAGATAATTGGATCCAATCCGAAAGGCAGTTCCGGGTTCAGGATGATCAGGCTGAGTGATGTGGCGCCGCCGGCAATCATCGACCAAAAAGCGGCTGCCGGATTGTTTTTTGTTTTGATGAGCGCTGCGATGACCGGAACAAACAGTCCTGAAACCATGAAGGTGTAGGAATGGAGCATCAATTCAAGCACATTGGGCATTTTCAGTGCAATGAATAAGGCTACGGTTCCCATTAAAAAAGTCAGGATTTGCGAAAAACGTAAGCTTGATCGGTGGTTGTGTCCACGAAAAATGTCGGTCAGCACATTGCCGGACGCCGCCATTAAGCAGCTGTCGGCTGTTGACATGATGGCAGAAAAATAGGCGGACAGCACGATTCCTGTCAGGCCAACCGGCAGCACGGTTTTTAGCAGCAGCGGCAAGCCCATTTCAGAGTCAATGGCGCTGCCTGCCGGAAATCCGGAGCCGGCCAGCATGCCGTTGTCAAAGGCTACTTTGGAAAGCAAACCCAGAATGACACCAGTAAAAGCCATAATCGGATACTCGAACAAGCCAGCGATAAACCAGGCGCGCTGGGCTGACTTAGGCGTTTTCGATGCATAAATCCGTTGGTAAAGCGTCATCCCGATAAACCAAATGGGAATGACAATGGCCATCCAGTTCAGGAACTGCTGCCAGCTAATGTTCGTCAGGCTCAGAAATGAAGCAGGCAAGGTGTGGCGAATGGTTTCGTAGCCGCCCACGGCATAATAGGAAAGGGGCAAAGCGACAAAAATTAATCCGCCCATCAGAATGATCCACTGAATGGTATCGGTATAAATCACTGCTTTTAATCCGCCAATGACCGTGTAAACCACGGCAATAATTCCCATCACCAGCAAGGCAGTGGTGAAATTAAGCGCCGGGAATGTGGCCGATGCCAGTTTGGCTCCGGCCAAAATTTGCGAACTGGTAAATCCCAGGTAGCCAATGGCGGAAATGATTCCGGCAATGAGTGCGACCTGTTTGCTGTAGCTGTTTTCAAGAAACTGGGGAAACGACAGCAGGTTTTGGCGTTGCGAAAGTTTGTGTACTTTGGGCACCAGAACAACAGCCGTCAGCCAGGCGCCAATTAAGCCGGAAAATAAAAGCCAACTGCCGGACAATCCCATCACAAATCCGAGTCCGCCCAAGCCGATGGAAAATCCGCCGCCAACGTCGGTTGCCACCACCGACAAGCCAATATGCAGGCTGCTCATTTTTCGTCCACCCACAAAGTAATCATCCGTATTTTTGTTGCGGCGCAGAAAGAAATAGCCCACGCCCAACATGAAGATGAGGTAGACCGTAAAAATGGTCAGATCAATCCAATGCATTATTTAAGGTCTACGTTGATGGTGTAATACGGCGCTTTTTCCGTGTTGCTCACCCATTCCTTGTCCAACAGCGAATTCAGGTATTCATGACCGCGCTGGTAGCTCAACTTTAGCTTCATCAGGATATCGCCCATCATGAATTTTTCGTTTTCACTGAGTAGTTTAATAATCTCTTTCTCTGTACTGTCTTCAATTTTGTTCAGTTCGATTTTTTCTCTCATTATTATTTTTGTTTATAAGGGGTTGCTGTTGCAGGAATTTCCCGTCCTTCTTCTGCGAGGTTGAACCGTTCGCAGTTTTTCCAACCTTTGTATCCGCGGTTGCAGAAAACATTTTTGATCAGGAAAGATGAAACCTTTTCGATCTTCAGCTCTTCCTGATATACCGGACAATCTTTGGCATAAGGACATAGTTTTCCCAAATGTCGTTGACTAATCATTATTCAATGGTTTTATAATACACGTTCATGCTTTCAATCTGGCCGGAAATGTTGGTGTTGTTTTTCAACAAACCCGAGAAGTGGTACCCGTGATTGATAAACGTTTTATTCATTCCCGGCGAATTTAACCGGGCAATGGTGTATAAGGTTTTATACTCTTTTTCTTTCAGTTTTTCTTCCATCAGCTTGAGTAGGAAGTAGGCCAGCTTGTGCCCGCGGTAGTCAGGCAATACGGCGAAGTCGGTCATTTCCGCGTTTTTGTTTTCCGCATCCACTTCGGCCGATGAAACACCGATCAATTGGTCCTGGTCCCAAACCCCGAAATAAATGACCGAGCCATCCTGCATGGTTTTATTGATGTATTCGGGATTGGTAACCGGAAACGGATAGGTGGCAAACACTTTTCCGAATATTTTCGACATTTCTGCGGCGTGTTCCGGTTTCGCCAGGCCTAAGTCGAAACGATCGTCGAGTGCAACGCCATTATTGTTGGGGGCTTCATTCAACAAATTGGCCAGGGTGTTGAGCGCCTCGTTTGGGCTGGCGTTTCGTTCGTCGCTTAAAAATTTCGACATGAAAAACACATCGTCCTCACCTTTGTAAAAGGCCGGAATAAAAGCTTCCTGCGTAAATCCATCCTGCAAAAACACGGGTTGGGCAGCAGCCGGAATTTTGGCGATGATTTTTGTATAGCCGTTTTTCCGGGCCAGCTCGTTCAACTTTTGGGTTATGTTTGCGCGGTCATTCGGATCGTATTTCAGCAGGAAAATGCGGTTGTTGAATTTTCCGTGATGTACCAGCGAATGACCAATTTTCTCTATCAAATCCATTTTATTCCTCTCTTCGGTTATAGCGTTCATTATTCTCCGGAATTAAAGAAATGGAATCATTCGAGTCGGCCAGAAGCCGTTCAATTCCGAGCGCTTCAATTTCTTCGCTTCCTTCCAGCTTTAAGTCCAAGGTGCAATTTTCGCAATCCCGGTCGCAAAAAATATTTTCGTAGTGATTGGGTTCCTTGTAGGTTGTGATGACGCCTTCGTAGTTGCGCAGCACCACTTTGTGTGTTGACCACGAAATGATGTAGTTAGGCATGACGGGTATTTTTCCGCCTCCACCCGGAGCATCAATGACGTAGGTTGGGCGCGCAAAACCACTGGTATGACCAATCAGGCTTTCCATTATTTCGATGCCCTTGCCAATGGGCGTGCGGAAATGCGAAAGTCCTTCTGATAAATCGCACTGGTACAAGTAGTAGGGCCGCACGCGGTTTTGTACGAGTTTGTGCACCAGGTTTTTTATGATCCGCGGACAATCATTGACATTGGCCAGCAGCACACTTTGGTTGCCCAGCGGGAAGCCTCCGTCGGCCAATTTCGTAAGGGCCTCCTTGGCTGAAGTGGTGATTTCACGGGGATGGTTAAAGTGTGTATTGATCCAAAGTGGTTGGTATTTTTTCAGAATTTTGACCAGATCGTCGGTAATTCGGTAGGGTAAAACAACCGGCATTCTTGTTCCTATGCGAACAACTTCGACATGAGGAATGGCGGTTAGTTGGGCCAGCAGCCAGTCTATTTTGCTGTCGGGCAGCATGAACGGGTCGCCACCGGAAAGCAATACGTCGCGCACTTGCGGCGTACGTTTAATGTAGTCAATACCTTTTTGAAGCTGTTCTTTGGAAGGAACAAAATCGATGTCGCCAACTTTTCTTTTGCGGGTGCAATGGCGGCAATACATGGCGCAGACGTTACTGACATGAAACAGAACCCGGTCGGGATAGCGGTGGGTGATGCCTTCTTCGGGGCTGTCGCTGTCTTCCGAAAGCGGATCCGCCAAGTCCGTGTCCAAAACATTCAGTTCCTGGATATTGGCAAATGACTGTTTAAAAACCGGGTCATGCTCGTAATTTTCTTTCGAGATTAACGAAGCATAATAGGGGGTAATGGAAAGTGGAAATTTTTCGGTGGTCTTCCTTAGTTTTTCCTTTTCCGATGTACTGAAACTAATTCCAGTCAGCGTTTCAAATTGTTCCACGGTGCTGATCGAGTTTTTCAGCTGCCACTTCCAATCGTTCCAGTTCGACAGGGTCGATGTTTTGTTGATTTTGGTCGCGATCGCTTGTTGTGCGCCATTAAAAATTCCCATAGTTGAAGTATTGGTTTCTATAGGAACAAAAATACGCTTTTAACCGTCAATAGCCAAATGCAAGACAGCCACAAGGGTTTGACTTGATTTAAAATTAACAGATAACCGACTTGGTAATTAGTGTATTGCCGTTAGCTGTAAAAATCATGCAAAAGTGAAAAATGACAGCAGAAAATAATGTGGAATCCAGAATGAGTCTGAAAGGATCGATTTGGATTAGCGATCAGTTGCTTTCATTTCTTCAATGGGGTCATCGCTGGTGAGCATGGGCGAAGCTTCCAACTGGCCAATATCAAGCAGGTTCACCAGCGTTTGCAGGCTCTCCTGAATCTGATGCAGTTTTACGTTTGGCAATGCTTGCAGCTTTTCGGTCAGCCGGTCGTGTAAAAGCGGTGGAATGCGGTTCAGCAGTTCAGATCCTTTTGATGTCAGGGCAATGTTCACGACACGTTTGTCGCCCTGTTTGGGGAGTCGGGCCAGGAAGCCCTTGATTTCAAGCCGATCGATAATTCCACTTGTCGTGCTGGAGTTCAGGTTCAGGAAGCGGCGAATTTCGCCTTGGGTAGACTGATAGTTCTTTGACGCATGCAAATAGCTCAAACACAGAATTTGCGGAATGCTCACGCCGTATTCTTTTTGTATCTTTTTGGATTCCAGGTTGATGGACCGGACAATTTTCCGGATGGTAATTAGTATTTCAGTCGTATCCATGCTTTTTTGTTTCGGTACGACAAAAATAGCTGAGTTTTTGAAATTTCCAAAAGCAGCAAGCTCAGGCGTTTTTGCTATCGCAGCGGGATTTGCGGTCGCAAATAAGTTGGGGTTGAACGCTTTTTCAGTGCAATCAGAAAAAGGAAACGATTCCGGTTTCAACATCATAAATGCCACCCACGATGATGATTTTACCGTCTTTTTCCAAATCGGAAAGAATCGGGCTTTGCTGGCGTATTTGGTTGATGGTGAGCTGCACATTGATTTCGCTGACTCGATTTACGAAGGTCAGGTTTTGGCCATTTCTTTCCGAGCTCATTGTCGTTTCGCTTTCAATAGCCGGTTTAATTTTTTGCAGGAGCCCGGTGATGTGTCCCAGTTTAACCTGATCGCAAGCACTGATTACTGCGCCACACCGGGTGTGTCCCAGCACGACAATGATTTTCGAATTGGCCACTCCGCAGGCATATTCCATGCTTCCCAAAATGTCATCGTTCAGTACGTTGCCGGCAATACGAATGCTGAAAATATCGCCAAGGCCCTGGTCGAAAATCAATTCAGCCGAGGTTCTTGAGTCAATACAACTTAAAATGGTGGCAAAGGGAAACTGGCCTTCTGAGGTTTGATTGACTTGCATGAGCAGGTTCCGGTTCACTTTAAGGTTTTTCAAAAACCTGACGTTGCCTTCTTTTAAAAACTCCAGCGCTTGCTGTGGCGTAATTTTATCCTGCGTTTCTTTGGTATGTGCCCACATTATGTTCTCTCTTGATATTTGTATACTGCTTTTTTTATCCTGTCCATGATGGCGATGCCCAAACCTGATTCAACAACAGGTTCAATAAATATTTGTTTAACCATTGCATCGTCTTCCATCCTATGAAGTGCTGAAAATAAATTGGCCGCGATTTCCAGCTGGTTGTATGTTTTTGAAGTATAGACCAGTTTGTCACAATTCGTGTGAAGTTCTTTTTGTCCGTGCAAAATGAGGCCGGACGAATCAGGAAGCCGCACGTTTGTCCGATCGTAAATGTACAAGGGTTTGTTTGGCGAATAGTGGCTTTTTAGCAAGCCGGGAGCCACCAGTTTTTCTGGCTTTTTGTCGTTGAATACAAACACGCCGGGCAGCGCTTTTTCAATATCATTCAGGCTGATTTTTCCCGGGCGAAGCAAGGTGCAAACGTTTCCTTCAACGGACACGATGGTGGATTCAATACCTACGGTGGTTGTTCCGCCATCCAGAATGTAATCCACGTCAGGTAGCTGTTTTCTGACATGCTCTGCAGTTACCGGGCTCAGCTGCCCAAATTTGTTCGCGCTAGGTGCCGCAATCGGACATTTTGCCATCCGGATCAGGTTCAGTGCCAGCTCGTGGTCAGGCATGCGAATACCGACAGTTGGTAATCCGGATGTGACAATGTCGGGGACCAGTTTGCTTTTTGGCAGAACCAGGGTTAGTGGTCCGGGCCAAAACTTTTCGGCCAATTGCATCACCGCGTCCGAGGGCTCGTCAGTCAGCGCTTTCAGGTCGTCAAGCGAGGCAATATGCACAATGAGCGGATCGAATGACGGCCGCTCTTTCAATTGAAAAATTTTAGCAACAGCTACGGAATTAAGCGTGTTGGCGCCTAATCCGTAAACTGTTTCTGTTGGAAATGAAACGAGACCGCCCGCGTTGATGATTCGGGCAGCTTCTTTCAATTGTTGGATATTCATTTCTGTTGGTATTCTTTGTCCTCTAAACAGGCCTTTTACCCTTGCAGAGCCTGATCTGCTTCTTCGAGTGCAACCCGTTTTTTGTTTTGATATTCAGAAATTTTTGACTGAATCTCAGGGTTGGATAGGCCCAAGATTTTTGCTGCGGCCAGCGCTGCATTTTCGGGGCTTAGCACGGTTAAGGGGGCCACTCCCGACGGCATGCGCACGCTTGAATACAAGTCGCCTCCTCCAAATTTGTCGCTGTAAGGCGGACAGGCAATGACCGGGCAGTGCGTTTGCGCATCGGTAAATCCGCTAAGTGCATTGCTCATTCCTGCAATGGTGATGAACACCACATTTTCCTTTTCGTATGCTTTGATTAACTCGTAGCATTTCAACGGCACTTTGTGTGCTGATGCAATTCTGGAAACGTTGCTGATTTCAAAACCATCAAGCACTTTGCTGATTTGGTTGGCCCAATCGAGGTCGGCTTTTGAGCCCATAATAATTACTACTTTACTCATTGTCGTTCGTTATTAAGAATGAATATTGGTAATCCATAGGAATAATGGACAGGTATTCGTCAACACCCGCTCCGGACAAACAGGCATCAATGATTTGTTTTCCGGTTTCAGACAGCTCGGGTGTCTGGTATTTTTTCAACTCTGTTCTGAAAAAATCATACAGCATCTCAGCTCCTGCATCGTAGCCTTTCGTTTCTACTTCGGCTTGCTGATGCACCTGAAGAAAGCGAGCCGGTATTTTGGCGCCTTCAATGGTCAGGTAATTCAGCTCAAAACCGAGGAGCGGGCAGCGTGCATTTTGGTATTGGTCGCTGCGGAGTTTGGCATTTCCTCTGCGGGTCAAGTATTCGCGCATCAGTAACTGTGGCTTGAAGCCCACCTTCCAGGCACCGATATGTTGGTTGGGCACCAGCGTATAACGCATGCGGGGAGTCTGAAGAATCTGCTCCAGCAAAAGATTGGCGTGTGTCACCATTTTTCCGGTGGCAAAAGGCCAATAAGAACCAACGCCTTCGCTTCCCATTCCTCCGCCGTCAACAATGCTGGGATTGGCGTGTCCGCGCGGCGAAACGAGTCGCCACAGCCATGCCAAAGCCGGTGGCAAAATGTGAAATAGTCCGATGATTCCGTAGGTCGGGTCTTCTTTTGTGCAAGGAGGAGTCCGAACCCCAAAACTCCGGATATCAACTGTAACCGGCTTATTCACCACATTGGGCACAATGGCTCTTGGCACAACCACCCGAGGGTTTGGGCATTTCTTGCCGGGTGCGTCTTCGGTATGGTCCCAGACCAAAGCGGTGCAATCGGGTTTCGATTTTATATTCAGGAATAAAAGCGGATCTTTTGGCTTGATTGTCAGTTTCTCAAGAAATGGATCATCTCCGTAATCGTTAATGCTGTCGACCCGGATAAACCACGCATTTTCAGCATCGAGAACCGTTAACTTGCCATTGTTTTTTTGAATGGACGGCGGACACAGAGCCATGTCATCAGTTACCGGGTTGAACGAACAGAAAATCGGAAAGTTGATCAGTCGTTTTTCACCCGTTTTAATGTTTTCGCCAATTTGAACTTGTCCGTTGGGTTCACGCACAATGTTTTGGAGCATCTCACTTTTGCCACCACCACTGGCGCCTTCGTGCATGAATGTGGTGACATTGTCGTAGGGGCTAACCACTTGAACGGTTGAGCAGTGAGCCGTGATCCAGCCTTCTTTTTCTCCTTTGGTCAACAAGGCTCCATAAAGTCCCTTTTTTGCGCTTGGACCCGGGTAAAGGTTGTAGGAAAAAATCTCGTGCAAATCGTCTGAGCGCTTGTGCACAACCACTTGCTTTCCATTGAAATGGGTGTGTCGGAAGGTTGGCGCTACGTAGATCGCAGAGTCAATGGAAAATCCTTCGGGCAATTCGTTGACCGGAATAATTTGCTGGAGCATGGCCAGCCCCATGGCAAAAAAACCGGCATTGGCAGGAGCTACGGCAATACCTCCCGAACCAATCTGGTCGCGGCCTGCGAAGTAGAAAAACACCGCTAAATCCTGCTCCTGAAGCCAGTTGATAGTTTCTTGTCTTAGCGAGTCGAAATCGTAACCAAACTTATCAGAAAAACGCTCTTTGTCGCTTGGCAGATCATCGGCAATGGCCATGGTGTCGGGATCTCTTCGTCGCATGTAGGCTTCGGTGTAATTTGCTGAAATTCCGTTGCTCACTTTGTGAACGACTGCTTCGGAAACTTCACCTTTGCCGGGAATATTGTATTTAACCTCAAAACTTTTCTGGTCGCCATCAACTGCTGCTGTTGCCAACTGTTTAACTGTGTCGAAGGTGTTATAGGACTTACAGTTTTTTAGAATCATCTGTACATCCGATGGAAGGGTGATTTTTTTGTTGTCAAGGATGTTTAATAAATCGCACATAAATTTCACTTTTAAATGAATTGTCAATGAATTTTGGTTTTTCTTTATCCAATTACTCCTGAACGCGGAGGCCAGAACCTAGCACAGCATCATTCCATGTATATTTTCGAAAACATGGAGCCTTTGCTCTGGTATTTACTTGCAAAATAGATTGCGAACTCTCCAAGCTAATGATTCGGCGAAAGCGATTTCTTTATTGTTGGGCGACTGTGAGGCAAAAAAAAACGATGTTTTCCCACCGATTTGTTTTTGCAACTTGATTTCTGTTTCGGGTGTGTCGGTTTATCTTTCCCCATCTCATTATTTCGACGGCAAAGATATAAAAACTACTTAAAAAATAAAGTGGTACTTAATTTCCAGAAATAGACTTAGAAGTTGGGCGGGGATTGGATCCACAGCAGTTCGCTAATGCCGCTGTGGCTGTTAATGGCGTCGTGCGGGGTTTTGGCATTGAAGTAGATGTTGTCGCCGGGTTTTAGCACATAGCTTTTTCCGTCCAGGTCGAATCGGACTTCGCCTGAGAGTAAATGGCAAAAAACCTGGCCATAAGAGTTGGTGAAAAAGCCTTCAATGCCCGATGTTCGGGCAAAGCGCACCAAGTAGGTATCCATTTGTTTATTGGCATCGTGATGCGACAACAGGTAGATCATGGTGCCGGATTGGTTTTGGTCGATGTATTTGATGTCTTTGCGGCTGACTACCGGATTGTTAACAAGCGATTCGTTTTCGCCGATAAGTTCTCCAACCGTTGTGTGCAGGTTTTCAGCAATCGATTTGAGGGTTAAAATGGAAGGAAACGATTTGGATTTTTCGATTTGGGAAAGGGCACTAGAGCTAACTCCTACTTTTCCAGCGAGTTCGTTCAAATGAAGATTCAAAAGTTCCCTTTTCTTTCTAATTCGTTCTCCAATGCGATTCATGTTGTTGGTTTTGTTCGAGGCAAAGTTATAAAATTATTAAGTATTACTTCATTTTTTCTTTGAGTCCGAATTTCTTACTGGATGAAGTTGGTTCGGAACCAACCGGAAGCCATGTTCGATTGCCGATCAAGCCTGTTCTGCAGTAAACTCATTTGGCTTTTGCTTCAATTTCGAAGGGCACACGGAAAGCACAAGCTTTATAGTTGGAACAGCCCCAGGCAGTTTTGCCTTTCAGTATTCTGCCAGTGTCGCATTTGGGACAAGTGGGTTCGTCTTTTATTTCAGGTTGAAGCTGGATGGCCTGATCTTCATGCAATACCAAACGCCCGTCAAGTTTCAGCTTTTCGTAGTTGAATCCTTTGATTAACGGAGATTTACCTTTACTGATGAGCGCCTCGATTTGTTTGTCGGTTAGTTTCTTCCCAAACCATTTAAACGGCACTTTGAAGTGGCAGCCATTGTTCCATTCAGAGCATCCCCATGCAGCTTTCCCTTTCAGCAGTTTTCCTTTTTTACATTTCGGACAAATCGATTCGTTGGCCGGTTTGTCCATTTTCTTCTTTGCCCCTTTTCCCTTCGCCTTCGCCTGTTCCTTTGCCTTTGCCTCCGGATCTTCCAGGATGGTGATTTCTTTTTTCTTCGAATTTTTTACCTGCCAGATGACTTCGGTGACCATGTTTTTTAGTTCGGCCATAAACTGGGCGATGTCCAGCTCTCCAGATTCGATTTGACGGAGCTTCCGTTCCCACATGCCCGTGAGCTCAGCCGATTTGAGCAAGTCATTTTCGATGGTGTTGATCAAATCCACTCCAGTTGGCGTTGCTACCAGTCGCTTGCGTTCCTTTTGAATGTAGCGCCTTCGGAACAGCGTTTCGATGATGTTGGCGCGGGTTGATGGCCGTCCGATGCCGTTTTCTTTCATCAGCTCGCGGAGTTCATCGTCATCCATGTTTTTTCCGGCGGTTTCCATGGCACGCAGCAAAGTCGCCTCGGTGTAATAGTTGGGCGGCTGGGTTTGCTTTTCCTGCAATTCGGGTTGGTGTGGGCCGTGCTCACCGGTGGTAAATACCGGCAGAATATTATCGTCGGATTGGCCCGCTTTTTTGTCGTTTTGAAAGACCGCACGCCAGCCTGGCTTTAGAATTTGCTTGCCGTTGGCCTTAAACTGGTGCTGTTCAATGTTGGCTTCAATGGTGGTGTTGGCAATTTCGCAATCGGGGTAAAAAACGGCAATAAAGCGTTTGGTAACCATATCGTACACTTTACGTTCCGATTCGGTCAGATCAATCCGGTAAACACCGGTTGGAATAATGGCATGGTGATCGGTGATTTTCTTGTTGTCGAATACTTTTTTCGATTTGCGAATTTTCCCTCCGCTCAGCACCGGCTGGGTCAGGTTTTCATAGCCTTTCAATGCTTTCAGTGTACCAGGCACTTTTTTGTAAATATCATCGGACAAAAACGTGGTGTCAACGCGCGGGTAGGTGGTGACTTTCTTTTCGTAAAGTGCCTGAATCGTGCGCAAGGTTTCGTCAGCACTTAGGTTTAGCTTGCGGTTGCATTCCACCTGCAGCGAGGTGAGGTCGAACAAACGCGGCGGGTGTTCCTTGCTGTTCTTCTTTTCAATTTTCCCGATAAAAAGATCCTTGTCCGAAATTTCCTGCAACACGATTTCGGCTTTTTCTTTTTTCTGAAAGCGTCCGGAGGTGTAGGAAAAAGTGGCTTCGCGATAAAGGGTTTTGATTTCCCAAAAAGGTTCGGGTTTGAAATTGTCAATTTCCTGCTGGCGGTTCACAATCAGGGCGAGGGTGGGGGTTTGCACCCGGCCAATGGAAAGCACCTGCTTGTTTTGTCCGTACTTGAGCGTGTATAATCGGGTGGCGTTCATTCCCAAAAGCCAGTCGCCAATGGCACGGGCGCTTCCGGCTTCGTACAGTTTGTCAAATTCGTTGCCAGGCAGCAGCTTTTCAAATCCCTCGCGGATGGCTTCTTCGGTGAGCGAAGAAATCCATAGCCGCTTGATTGGTGCCTTGTTGCCGGCTTTGGTTAGTACCCAGCGCTGAATCAGTTCTCCCTCCTGTCCGGCATCCCCACAGTTAATGATTTCGTCGGCTTTAGAGATCAGTCGTTCCAGAATTGAAAACTGCTTTTTCACACCCGAATCGTCCATAACCTTTATTCCAAAACGTTTGGGGATCATGGGCAGCTCGTGGATGTTCCAGTATTTCCAGCGGGTGGTGTAGTCGTGCGGTTCCTTCAGTGTACACAAATGTCCAAATGTCCAGCTCACCTGGTAACCATTTCCTTCAAAATAGCCATCATGGCGGGATTTTGCTCCAATAATTTGTGCAATTTCTTTTGCTACACTTGGTTTTTCTGCAATGCAAACTTTCATGGAAAGTGATCGGTTGTCGGTTTTCAGTTGTCGGTTAAAGCATTCGGATTCCGTTTTCTTCGATGCTGATTAACCGTTGTTTATACAATGAGCCGATAGCTTTTTTAAAATTCTTTTTGCTGATGTGTAAGTTGCTTTTAATTAGCTCGGGCGAACTTTTGTCGGTTAACGAAAGAAATCCGCTGTTGGCAGCCAGCTTGTTGAGGATGGACTGTGAGATGTCGTCAATTTTTTCGTAGCCTTCTTTTTCGAGTGACAAGTCAATCTTTTCATCTTCGCGAATGTTTTTGATGAAGCCTTTCAGCCTTTGCCCGGTTGCAAGTGGTTGAAAAACTTCATTTTTATAGATCATTCCCCAGTGACTGTTGTCGATGATCGCTTTGAATCCCAAGTCGGTTTGTCCGGCAATAATCAGGTCCACTTCTTCGCCCACTTCATAATCAACCGGAATGTTGTCCACGCACTTATCCAGTTTCGAAGTGGCGACAATACGCTGGCTTTCATCGTCCAGGTAAACATACACCAGATAGGACTTTCCAGCCTCCATACGTTGCTGCTGCTCGCGAAATGGGACCAGCAAATCCTTGGGCAATCCCCAATCCAGAAAGGCGCCTACAGGGGTGACCGAAACGACGGTTAGCAGTGCAAAATCGCCCACCATTGCTTTGGGTTTTTCGTTGGTTGCCAACAGCCGGTCTTCCGAATCGAGGTAAATAAACACCTCCAGCGTATCTCCCGGTTTGCATCCTTCAGGCACGTAGCGTTTGGGCATCAGGATTTCGCCATGCGGGCCGCCATCAAGATAAATACCAAAATCTACTTCTTTTACAACCTCCAGTTCGTTGATTAAGCCAATTGCTGCCATTGTTTTTCAGTTTTTTAGTCGTGTGCTTTTGCTGTTCTGAGATCGTCTTCTTTCTTCGGATTTTAAAACAGGGACAAACGATCTCCAAAATTTCTGACTATTTTGTTATCGGGCAAAGGTACGTTTTCGGAGGAAATATTGATAACAAGCCACCGATTTAATAGGAAAAGGAAAACGGTTCGGGAGAAAAGGCTTATTTTTGACGCTCAAACTGGAAATGCTTATGTCAACAGTTAAAATTGGATTTTTAGGCGCTGGCGGAATTGCCAAGGCACATGCTTTTGCATTGAATTCGCTGCGGTATTTTTATTCGAACACGCCGCAGGTGGTTTTTGAGTCGGTATGCTCGCAGCAGCCGGAGAGTCGTCAACAGTTTGCTGAAAGCTATGGGTTTCGGCAAGCTCAGTCGTTTGATGATTTTGTGCAGAATGAAGCAATTGATACGGTGCTGATTTTGGGACCGAACAAGGTGCACGCCGATCATTTGAAAGCGGTGGCGAACATGCCGAATGTGAAACGAATTTACCTTGAAAAGCCCGTTTGTTCGAGCTTGCAGGAAGAAAAGGATTTGGCTGAATTGGCCCTCGATGGCCGGAAAGTTCAGGTTGGATTTCAGTATTTACAAACCGCTTCGGTGCGCGAAGCCATTGACTTTTGGAAGTCGGGCAAACTGGGAAAACCCATTCATTTCGATTTAAAATACTACCACGGCGATTATTTACAGAAAAGTTATCGCGACAAACGGCAGACACGTTTAACACCTGCACCCGATGGAGGCGCTATGGCCGATTTGGGTTCGCATGGTATCAGTTTGCTGTTGGCTTTTTTGGGCGAAAAGCTCGAAATTACAAGCGCTTTGCAGGGCGGACATTTTGCGGATGTTCCTGACGATTCGGACTTGTTTTCACTGATTTCGCTTGTTGACCGAAAGACCCGGGCGGTTGGTAACCTGTCGGCCAGTCGCATCAGTTCAGGAACCGGTGATTTGGTTCAGCTTGAAATTTATGCTGAAAAAGGAACTTTACGTTATTCTTCACACCGGGCCGAGTCGTTCGAATACTTTTTGGAAGATACGCGGCAATGGGTAACTCAACCTGTTGGAAGTCACTATCAGCCCATCAGCAGTTTTCCTTCGGGACATGTGCCGCCGGGCTGGTTGCGCTCCATGATCCATGGTCATTACCTGTTTTTGGGTGGTCAGGATGAAAAAGCTTTTGTGCCCGATTTGAAACATGGACTGGAAGTTCAGCGTCTGGTTCGCGAAACAGCTACCCATCTGGATTTCTACCGAAAACAACTGGCAAAGTATGGTGAGAAGTAGTGGGATCTTAGTACATATCAGTTCACTGCCCGGAAAATACGGGATTGGAAGCATGGGGGATGATGCTTTTGCTTTCGTGGATTTCCTGAAGGAAACCGGACAGAAATATTGGCAGATTTTGCCGCTTGGGCCAACGGGTTACGGCAACTCGCCCTACCAAAGTTATTCGGCTTTTGCCGGAAGCGATTTGTTGATCAGCTTGGATAAACTGGTTGAGGACCGCTTGTTGAAGACTGAAGAGTTAACTGATTTAATGCATTTCTCGGAGCGCAAAGTTGAATACGAGAAGATTGGATTTTTGAAAAGTAATCTGTTGAAGAAAGCTTTTGGGCGTTTTAATACCAATTTTGATGATTTTAAGGACGCTTATTATAATTTTTTGGGTGAGCATTCGTGGTGGCTCGATGATTATGCTTTGTTTCAGGCCTTGAAGGAATATAACCTGGATGTGGTTTGGAACAAGTGGAAAACGGAGTACAGAAATCGGGATGTGCATACGCTCGATAAGGCTCATTT